>NZ_JBBMFK010000008.1:0-134519 GCF_040096055.1 Pseudoflavonifractor intestinihominis | reverse complement strand
TCACGACATGAAATCTGGTGCTGAAGGTGCTCACTTTTTTGGGGCCCTTTTGCTCACATTTTCGTTTGACAAACACATAAGAAGCCCCCGGAGCATGACCTATGAGCCGGAGTAAAAAGTGGCGGCTAGAGTGGTCCTTCTTCCTGGGGGAGAATGGCCGCCGCAAGTACAACAAGGTCTGCAAGGGCTGTGCCCATCCCTGCAAGCAGAGCTTCCGGGCGGTTCTCATCGCCTGTCCCCATTACCAGTCCGCACGCTCGAAAAAGTGTGCAGATAGGGGTTGAAAATGGGCTGAAAAATTGTCTGTGGCGGCTTTTCCGGGAGCCGCCCTTATGATTTTCCATGTGGGTCTGCCCCTTCCATTTGAGGGGTGTAAAGCCGCAATTTTGAACACTTTCCCATAGCAGAGCGGGAGCGCCGCCTTCGGTTTGAACCGAGGGTGACGCTCCCGCTTCTTTTTTAGTCTCTTTTTTCTCTTTCCATCAGGATTGGATAGGACAGGATAGGAAGGATATTCGCCGCAGCAGGCGCTGTGGGAATGTGTGTAAACGACCATGTCTGCGGAGCTGTGGGAAACGATGTTTGCGGGCTGTGGGAAAGCCAGCGGCTTTTCCATCGGGCCGTGAATGTCTGTTTTCCATCGGCGGAGCGGCCGTTTTCCACATTTCCATAGTGCGGTTATCCCACGATCAGGCGGTAGATGGTAAGGGGCACATACCACGCCGCCACCAGCAGACGCCATATCAGGACGAAGCCGCCGATGATGCCGCCGATCACGAAGTTTAATACGAACAGTGCGGCCCCGCCACCCAGGGAGCCGCCGCCCGGCACGATCCACACGCACATCCGATGGATGCCGAAGGGCAGGCCGCAGAGTATCCAGAGCCAGAGAAGATCCAGCTCCCCATCCCTCATGCAGGCGGATTTGAAAATACAGTACAGCAGCCCGGCGATGATGACGGGCAAAACCGCCTTCTTGAAAAATTCTTTGATGGCCTTGGTTCTCGTCATTGGCAGCACCTCCATTCCTGCCTCCATTATACAGATAAAATCAGGCCGCGCCCAGGGGTTTGTGAAAAGTCCGGCAAAGCGCACAATTTACGCTATTCCAGTTCGTTGCTCCGCTGCCTCTGCGGTTCGGCCTCCCTCGGCTTTTCCAGCAGGGCCTCCACATTCTGGCGGAGGGTGTCGTACTCCTTTTCCTCCCGCTGGGCTTTCCGATGTTCCGATTGCAGGGCGGACTTCCTGGCGGTGAGCTCGTCCATCTCGGCCCGGAGCCGTTTGGTGGCGGGCAGGGGTACGGCGTCCAGGCGTTTCAGTTCCCTTGCCGCCGCCTCAAACAGGATGATCTCGCCCTCATGCCCCCGGAGGAATTTCTCCTTGTCCCTGGACTGGCGGTATTGGTCATACATGGGACGGAGCTGGCGGTAGGTGGCGGCGTGCTTCATGGTGAGGGTCAACCGCTCCATTTCCTTCGCTGTCGCTCGGAGGTCCGCCTTTACCCTGGCGGTGGCGGCCGCCGCCCCGTCGCACCGCTCGGACAGATCCTCCAAACTTCCGATGCCATGTTCCGTCAGGAAGTTCAGCGTTTCCGCGGCCCGCTTCAAATTCTCGATGGTCGCCCAATGCTTGTAACCGGCGCTCTGCCGGGCCTTGATGTTGTTCTGGATGTCAATGAGCAGACTGGGTTTCCCGGTACGCTGTTTCGGCTGACGGGAAGGACCGGGCCTGCCGGCGATCCGGGCAGCCAGGGCCTCCTCGGCATAATCGGCGCCCAGGGTCTTCAGACGGGTGAACCTCTCCTGGCCCAGAGCCCTGACGGATATGTACTTGCCCCGTTTCAGCTCGTATCCTTCCCGCTGGAGGCGGCGGAGCAGATCCTCCAAGTCGGAGCAGCCGGGCAGGAGCCGGTCGATGGCGGAGCGCAGCTTCGCCTTGTAGCTGGTGCCGTTCTGCTCTGCCTGGTGTTCAATGTAGCTCTTTCCCTTGTCACGGCCGGGGACAATGACGGACAGGCCATGCTCTTTGCAGATACGGTCGCTGGTGCGGCGAATCTCGTGGTAACTCCGTTTGTTGGAATGGTAGTGCCGGTGATCCTGGAAACTGACCGCATTGAAAATCAGGTGATTATGGACGTGGTCTCTGTCTATGTGGGTGGTGAGGACAAATTCATACTTGCCGCCCAGGACCTCCCGCGCCAGCTCCATGCCGATCCGGTGGGCCTCCTCCGGCGTGACCTCCCCAGGCTCAAACGCCTGGATGAGATGCCGGCCCAGGTTTGTGCCCTTGTCGATGGCATGGCGGCGGGTCCACGCAAATTCGATGTCGGCGGTCTCCGCAGTGCAGCCGAAGGAGGACACCAGCAGCCTCCCGTCCGTCTTGTCTGGATTGCAGATATAGTCAATAGCCGCTTTCAGCGTTGACTTAATAGGATGCGTCTTTGTAACTGCCATATCTGCTCCAATCTCTCCCGGATCTCCTCCATGTCAGCCTGATAGGCGGGGCTGCCGGCGTTCACCCGCTTGGCAATCTGGTTGATGTTTCGTCCGATGGAGCCCAGAGCTTTTGTCATTTCCTTGATGTCGGTGGTGTCCACCTGGATGATATACCCGTCAATCGCCATCTTGCGCAGGTATGCCCCATACCGCTTTGTGGGAAGTTGGGCCATCTTCTCGTCGATGAGCCGCTTCTCCTCCTCCGTCACCCAGAACTTCATCTGGATATTCCGTTTCCGATTTGCCATTCCGCTTCGCCTCCATTTCTCATAAGGGTCTGGGACTATCCCAGCAAGCAATTTTTGTGTTTAGGGGCAGGGGTCCCCTAAACCGAAAATTCGCAAGCGGGTACTCGCTTGCTGTGCTTGCTACAACAACCCTTCCCTCATTTTCTCCTCTATCAATACTACAATTATACAAACTAAATTTGGCCAGTTAGATAACAAAAGAGCAACTGTTTTATGCCCAGTTGCTCTTAAATAAGACTATTATAGCAGCTCATTTGCCATACTGAATTTTGCGATATTCCGAAGGCAACATTTGCGTTACATCCTTGAACGCCTTGGAGAATTTCCCTTGGGTTTCATATCCTACTCGTGCGGCAATATCAGCGATGGTCGTATCCGTATCCCGCAGCAGTTTCACGGTTTTACTACTTTTCAACGCCAAGTGAGGCTCCGAAATGCCATGATATGCGGGGTATCTTCCGAAACGCAAAATGCCGGAAATGCTTGATATAACAAGCCTTTCCAGCATTTGCGGAGATTTGAAAAGATAATCAGAAAATCGGTAGAACTTTTAACAGAGAATTTGCTTCCTATGGCCAGGTCCATCCGGGCTACGCCCTGGAGGGGCTGCTGAGGGCCATGGAGTCCATCCCCATGCCGGAGCAGGGCACGGACTACCGGCCCTCCATGCCGGAGCTGGAGGGGGCGGACTGCTTCCGGGCGCTGGAGGACCGGGCCTTCGGCGGCATGCCCATCCAGGTGGGCATGTGCTGGGGCCATAACACCAAACTCAACTGTCTGGAGTACCACCGGAGCAGCGAGTTCAACCTGGGCACCGTGCCCTTTGTGCTCCTGCTGGCCCACCAGTGGGAGGTGGAGGACGGCGTGCTGGACACGGATAAGGTCGCGGCCTTCTACGTGCCCGCCGGCACCCTGGTGGAGATCTACGCCACCAGTCTGCACTACGCCCCCTGCCACGTGGACGCGACAGAGGGCTTCCGGGTAGCGGTGGTGCTGCCCAGAGGGACCAATACGGAAAAGCCTGAGCTGACCGACCTGCCGGGGGAGAGCAGGCGGCTGTGGGCCCGGAACAAGTGGCTCCTGGCCCACCCGGACAGCGCCGAGGCCAAGACGGGGGCCCAGGTGGGGCTGAGAGGCTGGAACACGGACATTGCGGAGACAAGAGCATAACAGAGGAGGAGAAGAACATGCTGGAAAATATTCCTGAGGTCAAGCTGGGTCTTGTGGCGGTGAGCCGGGACTGTTTCCCCATCACCCTGTCGGAGCGGCGGCGGAGCGCCATCGCGGCGGCCTACAGCGGTCCGCTCTACGAGTGCCCCGTCACGGTGGAGAATGAGGGCGACATGCTCAAGGCTGTGGAGGACGTGAAGGCGGCGGGCTGCAACGCGCTGGTGGTCTTCCTGGGCAACTTCGGCCCCGAGACCCCCGAGACCCTGATCGCCAAGTACTTTGACGGCCCCTGCATGTACGTGGGCGCCGCCGAGGGGGACGGCGACCTGATCAACGGCCGGGGCGATGCCTACTGCGGCATGCTCAACTGCTCCTACAACCTGGGCATGCGCCACCTGAAGGGGTACATTCCTTCCTACCCGGTGGGCACGGCGGAGGACATCGCCGAGATGATCGCCGACTTTGTCCCCGTGGCCCAGGCGGTCATCGGGGTGAAAAATCTGAAGATCATCACCTTCGGCCCCCGCCCCCAGGACTTCTTCGCCTGCAACGCCCCCATCAAGGGGCTCTACGAGCTGGGCGTGGAGGTGGAGGAGAACTCCGAGCTGGACCTGCTGGTCAGCTTCCAGGCCCACAAGGACGACCCCCGCATCCCCGATGTGTGCGCCGACATGGCCGCCGAGATGGGGGAGGGGCGCTACTACCCCGACCTGCTCGCCCGCATGGCCCAGTTTGAGCTCACCCTGCTGGACTGGGCGGAGGAACACAAGGGCGCCCGGAAGTACGTGGCCTTCGCGGACAAGTGCTGGCCCGCCTTCCCCAGCCAGTTCGGCTTTGAGCCCTGCTACGTCAACTCCCGCCTGGCCGGCCGGGGCATCCCCGTGGCCTGCGAGGTGGACATCTACGGCGCCCTCAGTGAGTACATCGGCGCCTGCATCTCCCAGGATGCGGTGACCCTGCTGGATATCAACAACTCGGTGCCCAAGAGCCTGTACGACGCTGAGATCTCCGGCAAGTTCGACTACAAGCTCACCGACACCTTCATGGGCTTCCACTGCGGCAACACCCCCTCCTGCAAGATGTGCGCCGACCGGGCGGTGAAGTACCAGCTCATCCAGAACCGGCTGCTGGAGAACGGCGGCGAGCCCGACTTCACCCGGGGCACCCTGGAGGGGGACATCGCCCCCGGCGACATCACCTTCTACCGCCTCCAGTGCGACAGCGAGGGCGTCCTGCGTTCCTACATCGCCCAGGGCGAGATCCTGCCGGTGGCCACCGGGTCCTTCGGCGGCATCGGCGTGTTCGCCATCCATGAGATGGGCCGCTTCTACCGCCACGTGCTGCTGGAGAAGCGCTACCCCCACCACGGCGCGGTGGCCTTCGGACACCACGGCAAGGCCCTCTTTGCGACCTTCCGTCTGCTGGGCATCGGCGATATCGCCTACAACCGGCCCGCGGCTCTGCCCTACCCCACGGAAAACCCCTTTGCCTGATTCCCCCTGCCCCTCCCTCCGCCCTGCCGCGGAGGGAGGGGCTTCTTTACTTTTTTCTCCGGTGATGGTACAGTAATAGATAATCATACCACGACACAGCCAGTACGCCCGCAGTGCCCGGCGGGGACGGGGGAGAAAAGAGGATCGTATGTTTCAGGTTGTCACGGGGCGAAAGCTCTACGAGCAGGTGGTCGAGCAGATCAAGTCCATGATCGACCAGGGGGTGTACAAGAAGGGCGACATGCTGCCCAGCGAGAAGGAGCTCATCGAGATGACGGGGGTGAGCCGCATCACGGTGCGGGAGGCGCTGCGCACCCTGAGCGAGGCGGGGGTCATCGAGACCCGCCGGGGAAAGGGCAGCTTTGTGCTCATCGACGCCTTCGGCTTCCAGAAGAGCCACCAGTACGACGCGTCCTACCGGGAGGCCTTCCTGTCGGTCAACCAGGTGCGGCTGTGGCTGGAGCCGGAGGTGGCCCGCCACGTGGCGGAGACGGCCACAGAGGAGGACATCTCCAAAATAGGCCGGGCCCTGCGGGAGAGCAAGGCGGAGGACCCGCTGGAGACCTTCCACCTGAGCATCATGGAGGCGGCCAAGAACCCGCTGCTCCTGTCCACCTTCCGGGAGCTGATCTCCAAGGAGTCGCCGCCGCCCCTGATGGAGCTGGTGGTGCCCGAGCGCCAGAAGCGGACCGTGGCCCAGCTCCAGCACCAGCACGAGCGGGTGTTTGAGGCCATCCGCACCAAGAACGGGGAGTTCGCCTACTTCTACATGAAGGAGCACACCGCCTTCCTGCTGGACACCTACCAGCAGTATTTCAACACCTTCTTCAGCAAAGGAGAGAAATAGGACGCCGCCGCAGACCAGAGATGATCTGCGGCGGTAATTTTTTATAATAAGTTGCGAGAAAAACAAATTCAGGTTCGTCATTACGCAGAAAAATGCGACAGTATTTTGTATACGACGATGAAAAAACGAAAAATAGAAAATAGGACTTGTATTATGATAATACATGTCTTATTATTACATATGACAAGTTAAGCGCTTAACAAGGAAATAAACATAACAAGAAGGGGCTGAGCTGACGGATGAGCGATCTGGAAGCATTTAACCGCGGCGCAGAGAGAAAAGGGACCAGTTGTATCAAATGGGATTTCCAGAAAGCGGACTACGGGATGGACAACCTGCTGCCCTTCTCCATTGCCGACGCGGACTATCCCACTTATCCCCCTATCCTGGAGGCGCTGAAGAAGCGGATCGACAACGGCGTCATCGGCTATACCGACCTGGACGAGGACTACTTTGAGGCTGTGGCGGGCTGGTGCCGCCGGCGCCACGGCTGGAACATCGAGCACAGCTGGATCGTGCCCACGGGCGGCATCGTTCCGGCCATGTGCAACGCCATTGAGGCGCTGCTGCCGCCGGACGCCAAGGTGATCGTGCAGCCGCCGGTCTACGATCCGTTCTACTCTATCATCCAGGCGTCCGGCCGGACAATGGTGAAAAACGACCTGATCCACGACGAGAACGGCTACCGCATGGACTACGACGGCCTGGAGGCCGCCTGTAAGGACGGGGCCGCCATGCTGCTGCTGTGCAGCCCCCACAACCCGGTGTGCCGGGTGTGGACGGAGGAGGAGCTGAAGCGGGTGGCGGACATCTGCGGCCGGTACGGCGTGTACGTGGTCAGCGACGAGATCCACTGGGACCTGATCATGGACGGCTACCACCACACCACCATGGGCCAGTTCCAGGCGCTGTATGAGCGGCTGATCGTCTGCACCAGCTGCAGCAAGACCTTCAACATCGCCGGCCTGGAGACCTCCAACCTGATCATCCCCGGGGAAAAGACCCGGGAGGCCTACCAGAAGTGGCTCTATTCCCGCTACCTCTTCTGCCCCAACACCCTGGGGCTGGAGGCGGTGAAGGCGGCCTACGCCGGCGGCGACCAGTGGGTGGACAGCCAGCGGGCCTACCTGACGGGGAATGCCCAGATCGTCTGCGACTTTATGGCGGAGCACCTGCCCCGGGTCCGGGTGGCCCGGCCTGAGGGCACCTATCTGCTCTGGCTGGACATGACCGACTACGGCCTCTCCAGCGACGAGCTGATCCGCCGCATCGCCCAGGCGGGGGCCGGCCTCAACGGCGGCAACCACTACGGCGAGCAGTACGACGGCTTTGTGCGCATGAACGTGGCCTGCCCCCGCGCCCAGCTGACCGCGGGACTGGCCTGCATCCAAAAGGCCCTTGCGGACCTTTGACCCCCGATGTAACGGCATGACGGAAGAGGTTTTGAGGAGGACTTACATATGGACGAGCAAAAAAACGGCCTGAAAAAGGTCCTGGGCTTCTGGGATCTGATGGGCATCGGCGTGGGCCAGATCATTGGCTCAGGCATTATGGTTCTGACCGGAATCTGCATCTCCATCACCGGGGCGGGCACGCCCTTTGCCTTCCTGCTGGCGGCGGTGCTGGTCATCTGCCCCAACCTGGTGCTGGCTGTCCTGGGCAGCGCGGTGCCGGCCACCGGCGGCATGTACACCTATGTGCGGGACTATATCGGAAAAAAAGCGGGCTTCTTCTACCTGGCCCTGCTGGTGGCCGGACAGCTGGTGCTGGCCATGTTTGCCATCACCTTTGCCGAGTACGCCTGCAGCATCATCCCTGGACTCAATGAGACGGTGGTGGCCTTCGCCATCCTGACCCTCTGCTTTGTGATGAATATTGTGGGCGTGGACATGGCCGCCAAGCTGCAGAACGTGCTGGTGGTGGTTCTGGTGGTGGCTATGGCGCTCTTTGTGGCCTTCGGCCTGCCCAAGGTGAACTGGGACGTGTTCACCCAGCCTGACGCCATCATGCCCAACGGCATTGTGGGCTTCCTGACCGGCGCCAGCCTGCTGACCTTTGCCACCGGCGGCGCGGAGTTCCTCAGCGAGCTGGGCGGCGAGATGAAGAACCCGGGCCGGGACCTGCCCCGGGCCATGATCTCCAGCACCGGCCTTGTGGCCATCATTTACGCCTTCATCGGCGTGGTGGCGGTGGGCGTGCTGCCCATTGACCAGGTGGCGGGTCAGAGCCTGGTGCTGGTGGCCGAGCCATCTTCCCCAAGCCCCTGTACTACTTCTTCATCATCGGCGGCGGCATGTTCGCCGTGGCCTCCACCCTGAACGCCACCTTCACCTGGTGCACCAAGGGCCTGCTCATCGCCGCCGAGGAGGGCTGGCTGCCCCAAAAGGCGGCCTCCATCAGCAAGTTCGGCACGCCCTGGGTGCTGCTGACCGTGTTCTACATCGTGGGCGCCATCCCCATCCTCACCGGGCTGGACATTGAGACCATCTCCCGCCTGGGCAACGGTCTGTCCCTGATCTACGTCATGTTCCCCATCTTCGCCGGCTACCTGATCTACAAGAAGAACCCCCAGGCCATGGCCAACTCCACCTTCAAGATGAAGCGGGTGCCCCTGGCCATCCTGACCACCGTGGCCCTGGGCAGCTACGCCATGGCCGCCGTTCTCAACTTCGGCGACATCCAGAACGCCTGGCAGATGATGATCGGCTACTTGGTGATCGTGCTGGTGTACGCCTTCCTCCGGCAGAAGAAGGTAAAGTCCATGAGCAATATCGTGGGCAGCGGGACCTGAGCGCCCCGCACCCCATATCCATTCCCCGGACCGGCGGCCCATTGGGCGCCGGTCCGGGGAATCGTGCTTTGTGGAAGTTTTAACAAAAAGATTGACGGGCGAAAAATAGGACTACATACTGGAAACAGAGATAAAACATGGAGGAGGAGACATTATGCGCGATCTGTTCCTGAATCACGGCCCCGTCCTCATGTGGGTCATCACGGCCCTGCACCTGGTGTTTGTGGTGCTGCTGCTCAACTGCTTCCGAAACAAGCGGGAGCCCATCGCCCTGTGCATGGGCCTCATCGGCGTGGGACTGTTCTACGACGCGCTGATCCTGGCTCTGGGGGGCATCCCGGGCTTCCCCCTGCTGGCATCCCTGAGCCGGATGCGCTTCATCAGCCACGGCGCCCTTATCCCCCTGCTGTTCCCCATCTGCGCCTACGGCCTGCGGGCCAGAGGGAAGGCGCTGGCCGCCGTGTGGGTCTTCACCGCCCTGGTCATGGCCGCCGGGGTGGCCCAGGCCGCCGCGTCGGTGCTGGAGGTACGGGAGGTGGCCGGCATCGTGCGGTGCGCCGCGTCCGACGCCACCCCGGCCTGGGCGGATACCATCAGCAGCCTGCTCTCCTTCGGCACCGTGCTGCCCCTCATCGTGTGCGGCGTCATCGTGTGGGTGAAGCAGAAAAACGGCGCCCTGTTCCTGTCCGGGCTGCTGATGTTTGTCTTTGCGGCCCTGGGTCCCGCCACGGGCAACATGGACCTGCTGGTGTTTTTCAGCATGATCGGCGAGGTGCTGATGATGCTCTTCTTCTGGCTGTACTGCCTGGGGACCGACCGGAAAAAAGCGGTGGTGTGACCGCGGAATAGAACACAGAGGAGCGCAGAGGGCGGCAGCCGCCCTCTGCGCTCCTTTTGCCGAAAAGAGGGTGACCGGCGGCGCTTCATCCGGATAAAATCTGTCTACAGGCCAAAAAGATAGGGGTTACTGGGCCGGAAAGAGAGATTTTTCCACTTTTGACTGTCAAAACGCACAAAAATAGCAAGCTAATAATTGTAAAAAACGTATAAATAATATGGCGAAATTTGGTATGATTTGAGATTGATAAAAGAATAACAATACAGTATACTTTGATTGTGAACGTGTTCATAAAAAACAGGAGGCGCCTATGCCAAAGATCATCGACGAAGCCCGGACCCGGATCCTCATCACGGCCCGGCGGAAGCTGTTTGCCGAGGGGTACAGCGGCCTGACGCTGCGCAGCGTGGCCCAGGAGTGCTCCATCGCGGTGGGGACCATCTACAACTACTTCAAGGACAAGGACACCCTGGTGGCCTCTGTGATGATGGAGGACTGGGTGGAGGTGCTCTCCCGGATGGACCAGGCCTGTGCCGGGGCGGCCACGGCGGCAGACGGCCTTGTGGGCATCCAGCAGGCCATCAAGGACTTCGGGTCCCTGTACGCGGCGGTCTGGGACCAGTTCTCTCAGACCAGCGGCTCCTCCGGGGCCATCAACAGCCGGCACCATATGCTGCGGGAGCAGATCGCCCAGCGGATTCTGGGCATGATGGAGCGGCTGGACATGGAGGACACGGCGCTGGCCCCGGTGCTGGCGGAGACCGTGTTGGCGGCGGCGTTACAGCCGGACATCGGCCAGGAGGAGATCCGCATCCTGGCCGGCCGGCTGCGGTAAGAACAGGAATCAGAGAAAAGGGAGCGAGGAATCATGAGCAGTTTTAAGGATCTCCGCATTGTGGACAATTTTTACCAGACCTCCGCGTTTTTCCCCATGCCGACCGTGATGATCGGCACCCTGACAGACGACGGCAAGACCACCTTCGGCCCCTACTCGCTCTGCCAGCCCTACTACATCGCGGGCAAGGAGTTCTACGCCATGCTGCTGTGCTGCCGCAACTCCTCCAACACGGCCCAGAACATCCTCAAGCACAAGAAGTGCACCATCAACTTCATCCCGGACAGCCGGAAGCTGTTCAAGGAGGCGGTACGGATGGGCTTCCCCGGGGACACGCCGGAGGAGAAGATGAAGAACTGCATCTTCACCCTGGAGGACGGCCTGCGCAAGGAGGCCGACCCGGAGGGGCAGTACCCCCAGGTCATCGCCGAGTGCTTCCAGGTGTTTGAGTGCACCTGGGTGGACACCCTGGACAATGCCCAGGACGACCAGCCCGGCCTGCTCAACGGATACCCCGGGCCCTACCACGACTTCAACGGCATCACCTCCGAGTTCGGCGCCCACTTCATCCTGAAGGTGGACAAGATCCTCATGAAGGAGAAGCAGTACAACGCCATTGTCAACGGCGTCACCGCCAGCGGCTTCCCCCGTGTGCCGGTGGACTACGGCTACCGGGACTCCAAGAACTTCTGGTACACCAAGTTCCGCCGTCCCATCCCCGAGCTGCTGCCCGTGCGCCAGACCACCGTGGAGTCGGTAAAGTACGCTGCCGACCGCATCGACGACAAGATCAAGTTCACCGACGAGGCCTGCGCCAAGCTGGTGAAGGTGCCCCGCATCTTCCTGCCCACCGCCCTCAAGGGCTGCGTGGCCTGGGCCAGGGAGCACAACGTGACCCTCATCACCGCCGAGCACATGGACATCATCAACGACAAGCGTGCAAAGGAGAAGAACAGATGAAAGTAGTACTTGCCGGCGCATTCGGAAACCTGGGCACCGATATTCTGCGGGCCCTGGTCCGCGGGGGCTATGAGGTGGTGGCCGCCGACCTGAAGGTCAAGGACGTGGAGGGCCTCTCCGGGGGGTACACCGCCCGGTCCATCGACGTGACCAAGCCCGAGACCATGAAGGGCCTGTGCGACGGGGCGGACATCGTCATCACCACCGTGGGCCTCACCGGGGCCTCCGCCACCATCACCAACTACGACATCGACTACCAGGGCAACCTGAACCTGCTGCACGAGGCCCAGAAGGCGGGGGTGAAGGGCTTCACCTACATCTCGGTCATCCAGGCCGACAGCGACCCCAAGGTGCCCATGCTCCACGCCAAGGCCATGTTCGAGGAGGAGCTGAAGAAGAGCGGCATCCCCTATGTGATCCACCGGCCCACCGGCTACTTCTACGACATCGCCAAGGTGTTCATGCCCATGATCGAGAAGGGCGAGGTGACCCTGCTGGGCAAGCAGGACGCCCACGCCAACGTGATCGACACCGCGGATTTTGCCGACTTCATCCTGCTGCACATGCTGGACCACAACAAGGCCTACGACGTGGGCGGAAACGAGACCTACTCCTATGAGGAGATCGCCCGCATGTTCTTTGCCGCGGCGGGCAAGCCGGCGGTCATCAAGCGGGCGCCGGTGTTCCTGTTCGACGTGCTGGCCTGGGTGAACAAGCGGAAGAAGAACGGCAAGGAGGCCATCATCCGCTTCTCCAAGTGGACCCTGACCCACGAGCTGGTGGGCAAGGATACATACGGCAAGAAGAGCTTCAAGGCCTATATTAAGAGCTGCTACGCCAAGTAACGGAGGGACGTGCAATGGAGCTTTCTGAAATGCTGAAGCTGGCCTTCCCGGCCACCATCTGGGTGGTGCTGGCGGTGTGCGCCCTGCTGAGCGCAGTGGGGTTCTACAAGTTCGTGTACTTCCTCTCGGTGGGGTACGGCTTTGCCGTGTGCGGCGCGGGCGTGGCCATCCTGGTGATGTACGGCGGGTCCCTGACGGTGTGGAGCATCCTGCTGTGCGCCCTGCTGATGGTGTACGGCGTGCGCCTGGGGGGCTTCCTGCTGTGGCGGGAGATCAAGAGCGCCACCTACCGCAAGACCCTGAAGGAGGCCACCGGCGGGGACAAGCCCATCCCGGTGTTCGTCAAGGCGGCCATCTGGGTGTGTGTGGCCATTATGTACGTCATGCAGGTCTCCCCGGTGTTCTACCGGGCGGCCAACGGCGACCAGGGCGGCGTGATGGCCCCTGTGGGCGCGGTGATCATGGCCCTGGCCCTGGTGCTGGAGAGCGTGGCCGACAAGCAGAAGTCGGCCGCCAAGGCCAAAAATCCCCGCCGCTTCTGCGACGCCGGGCTCTACCGGCTGGTGCGCTGCCCCAACTACCTGGGCGAGGTGCTGTTTTGGACCGGCGTGCTCCTGTCGGGCATCGGCGCCCTTCAGGGCGCGATCCAGTGGATCATCGCCGTCATCGGCTATATCCTTATCGTGTACGTCATGTTCAGCGGCGCCAAGCGGCTGGAGCTGCGGCAGAACAAGAACTACGGCGCCGACCCGGAGTACCGGGCCTATGTGGAGCACACCCCCATCCTGCTGCCCTTTATCCCCCTGTACCACCTGGAAAACGTGAAGTTCATCGTGGCCTGAGCCGCCCATCCACAGGAAGAAGGGAATCAGTATGAACGGAATTACCGTCCCCATGGCGATCGTGGACTTTATCCCCGTGGTGCTGTTCTTTGCCGCCGCGGTGCTCCTCCAGCGGGATCTGTACAACAAGATGGTGAAGGGGGCCTACGCCCTGCTGGCCACCGGCTCCGTCATGGTGCTCATCGGCGGACTGTTCAAGGCGGGCTGGAAGATCCTCTACGCCCTGGCCGTCTGCGACTACCCTTTGCTGGAGAACAGCTTCTTCCCCATGCAGGGCCCCGGGTTCCTGCTGGTGTTCCTGTCCCTGGTGGGCATGTTCACCCGCTGGAACAGGGGCAGGACGGCGGTCATGAGCGTGGCCGCCGTGCCGGTGTACACCAGCTCCATCCCCTTTGTCATCATGAAGACCGTGGGCTGCGCCGGGGCCCAGTGGTCCCTGTTCGCCCTGTCCCTGAAGATGAGGCAGCGGCTGGCGGCGGTCATGTACGTGGTCTCTTTCTGGTTCATGCTGGGCATGGGCTACCTGAGCGCCACCTTTGACGACAGCTCCAGCATGCACTGGATGGCCCAGTGCGTGAACATCGTGTCCCAGGGCACCTTCCTGTGGGGCACCGTGCTGCTGCACAGGGCCGGGCTGGCCGACTGGCAGTTTGAGGACAGAAAGAGCGCCGTCCGCTGAGCAAAGCGGCGCGGAAAAACAAGTGCAGGGCCTGTACCAGCAGGTGACGGGACAGATCCTCTGGGCGGACCGGGGATTCGGCCACGAGAAGGGGGAGGCCTTCAACCGGGCTGCCCTGGCCATCCTCAACGGGGACCCCGCCGACCAGCAGGCGGAGATCCTGGCGGAACAGATCAGAAGCGGGTCGTAGACAGAGAAAAGGGAGGACGGACACTGTGGCGGAAGAACTGGTAACACTGCTGATCTCTGACGATGAGCCGGCCATTCGGAACGGCCTGGCCTCTTTGCCCTGGGCGGAGCACGGGATCACCCTGCTGGGTACGGCCCGCAACGGCATTGAGACGCTGCGCCTTGCGGAGGAGAACAAGGTGGATATTTTCCTCATGGACATCCGGATGCCCGGTATGTCGGGCATGGAGGTGGGCGAGGCGGTGCTGCAGCGCAACCCCCAGGCCCGGGTCATCTTCCTCAGCGGCTACGGGGAGTTTGAGTACGCCCGCCGGGCCCTGGCCATGCAGGCCTACGACTACCTGCTCAAGCCGTCCAGCCCCAGCGAGATCCTGAAGTGCGTGGAGCGGGCCCGGGACCAGGTGCTCCGTCAGCGGGAGAGGGAGCGGGCCAGCCAGACCATGACCCAGGACCTGAAGAACATGTCGGTGCTGGTGGCGGCCAGCCAGCTGGTGGACCAGGCGGAGGAGGAGCCGGGGGAGCAGGACATCGTGCGGATCGTGGAGTACATCTCCCAGCACTACCAGGAGCCCCTGCCCCTGGCCGCCCTGGCGGAGCACTTTCACTTCAACGCGGTGTACCTGAGCCGGTACATCAAGAACCACTCCGAGTACACCTTTACGGAGATCCTCACCCAGATCCGCATGTACCGGGCGGCCCAGCTGCTCAAGACCACCACCCTGAAGAACGGGGAGATCCGCGAGCGGATCGGCATGAGCGATGAGCGGTACTGGGGACAGGTATTCAAAAAATTGTATGGGGTAACGCCAAATGAGTACAGACGGCAAAAGCGCGCCCTCGGGCAGAACCCGGTGGCTGCGATCCTTGGAAAAGAGCCTGACTGACAGGGCGGGCAAGGCGGAGAGACGGCTCCACCACAGCTTCCGCCTGAAAATCACGCTGTCCTTTATTATTCTGCTGCTGGTGTTCATGTTCGCCATCGCCATTGAGATGTACTGCTACACCAGGCAGGCCATGGTGGAGAAGACCCGGACCTACATGCGCAGCGCGGCAGAGGCGTGCAGCGTGAACATCGACAGCTCCATCCGGGAGATCGAGGATGTGACCCTGAGCATCATCGGCAACGCCACCATCCAGGCGGCGCTGGACAGCAGCGCGCGGGACGATCTGACCTACTACGAACAGTATCAGCTCACCCAGAGCATCCAGGACTACCTGAGCAGCTACGCGCTGCTGCGGCTGGAGGTGCAGTCCCTGTGCATCCAGTCCACCAGCGGGGAGGTCTACTCCTACAGCAAGAACCGCCAGCCCTTCCAGGAGATGCTGGAGGCCCATGAGGAGGAGCTCTACCAGCTGGACGGAAAGGTGAAGTGGTTCATCTCCAACCCGGAGGGGACCATGCTCTCCTGTGCCAGGGCCATCAACTCCCTGTCCGACCTGTCCACCATCGGGATCGTGACGGTGAACATTGCGGAGTCCTACATCCGCTCCTTTTACAGTGAGATGACCCTCCCCGCCGCGGGAGAGGTGTACATCATTGACGGGGACAACACCATCATCTCCTCCTACAACGGGGAGAATCTGGGCAGCACCATCGACGAGGCGTTCTGGGAGGTGCTGGACGGCGGCGGGGACACCTACACCGAGCTGGACAACGGGGATACGGTGTACGCCAGCGACTGGATGACCAACCGCTGGCGGCTGGTCATGACCATTCCCGCGTCCTACTATATGTCCGGCGTGGCCAGGATCGGGGTCATCATCTTTCTCTCCGCCATCATCATGGCGGTGATCGCCGCGGCCCTCGTGTCCATGATGGCCAAGCACCTGACCAGGCCCATCAACGAGCTGGCCTGCGCCATGACCGATTTCGGCAACGGCGATTTTAACGTCAGGAGCACGGTGAACTCCTCCGATGAGATCGGCATCCTCAGCGACACCTTCAACCGCATGGTGGAGGACATGAACAACCTGTGCGACCGGGTGTACGAGCAGCAGATCCTCCGGCAGGACGCGGAACTCAAGACCTTACAGATGCAGATCAACCCCCACTTCCTGTACAACACCCTGGACACCATCAACTGGATGTCCCGGGCCAAGGGGGTGGACGACGTGGGCGAGATGGCCTACGCCCTGGGCTGTCTGCTGCGCCACTCCCTGTCCCGGGGGGATTTCACCACCCTGGAGCACGAGCTCAACGCCCTGGAGTACTATCTCAAGATCCAGAACTACCGGTACAGCGACAAGCTGACCGCGGTCATCGACATCGACCCCTCGTTTTACAACATCGACATCCCCAAGCTGCTCATCCAGCCCATTGTGGAGAATGCCATCGTCCACGGCATCGAGGAGAAGCTGGACAGCGGCACGGTGCGGATCTGGGCGGAGATGGACGGCACCCGGGACGTGCTCATCCGGGTGGAGGACGACGGCGTGGGCATGTCCCCCGAGACCCTCCAGCGGATTCTCCGGAACACCCAGGACACCGGCTACCGGGGGCGGCCCCACATCGGCGTGGCCAATGTGGACAAGCGCATCCGCATGTACTACGGGGAGGGGTACGGCCTGGAGATCCAGAGCGAACTGGGGAAGGGTACCCGGGTCACCCTGCGCATCAAGGCCCCGCGGGAGCCGCCCGACGCGGAGCCCATGTAGTTTTTTGCCCCCGGCAGGGGGAGGTTAAATTTCTCAACACTTTGGATAAACCGGGCTGTATTCGTCCAAAGGCCTTCTTGGTATGATAGTGGTGCGGGTGGGAAGCCGCTTACCGCCTGCGAAGAAAAACGAGAAGGTGAGAGAGATGCATAAGCTGTACAGCAATAAGCTCGTGATATTCAGCTTGGTGCTGCCAGGGCTGCTGACATTCTTCGTGGCCATCCTGGCGCCTATCCTGCTGAGTATTTACTACAGCCTGACAGAGTACTCCGGATTGGGCGAGGCGGTGTTTATCGGGCTGAAGAACTACGTTGACCTCTTCCAGGACCCGGTGTTCTGGCGTGCCCTGCTCAACTCCCTCCTGCTGGCGGTGGGATTTGTGTGCATCCAGCACCCCATTGCCATTTTCGTGGCCCTGAAGCTGGACAAACTCCAGCGGCGGAGCGAGGGCATCCTGCGCTGCATCTATTTTATCCCCAACGTGATTTCCGTGGCGGTCATCGCCTACCTGTGGAAGTTCATCTACAACCCCAACTTCGGCCTGCTGCAGAAGATTCTGGAGTTTTTCGGCTACCAGGGCAAGTTCAACGCCCTGGGCTCCGGCTCCGCCATCTGGGCGGTGCTGGTGGTGCTGATCTGGCACGGCTTCGGCTGGGGCATGCTGATCTACTACACGGGCATCAAGAACATCGACCCGGTGGTCTATGAGGCGGCCGCCATTGACGGCGCCAGCGGCAAGAACACGTTCTTCTACATCACCCTGCCGCTGATGAAGCCGGTCATCAAGTACAACGTGACGCTGGCCATCATCAGCGCCCTCAAGCAGATGGAGACGGTCTACCTGCTGACCAACGGCGGCCCGGGCAATGAGACCCAGTTCATGGCCACCTATCTCTACAAGCAGGCCTTCAACTCCTACAAGTACGGCTATGGCAACGCCATCAGCGTTGTATTCATTGTCATCTGCCTGGCGGCCACAGTGCTGCTCAACCGGGCCTTTGCCGAGCGGGACGAGAAGAAGGGGGGGAAGCGCCATGCGAAAGCAGCGCTGGAGCATTAGTCGCGTCATCGGCGCCATAGCGCTGATCCTCCTGGCGGTCATCCAGCTCTTCCCCCTGATCTGGCTGGTGGACTTCTCTCTGTGCAAGAGCGACCAGCTCTTTACCAGCGGCATCCTGGTCTGGCCGGAGGAGTTCCAGTGGGGCAACTACGTCACCGCCCTCACCGAGAGCAACTTCCTCCACTATCTCTTCAACAGCATCCTGGCCAACGCCCTGGCGGTCATTCTGGTCATCATCATCGCCATCATGGCCTCCTTCGCCTGCACCCGCATGCACTGGAAGCTGCGGGGGCCCACGTCCATCCTGCTCATGATGGGCCTGATGATCCCCATCCACGCCACGCTGCTGCCCAACTACATGATCTTTGACCGGGTGGGCATCCTGGACACGCTGTTTGCCCTGCTCATCCCCTATGTGGCCTTCTCCCTGCCCCAGGGCTTCTTCCTCACCTCCAGCTACATGGACTCGGTGCCCAGAGAACTGGAGGAGGCGGCCATCATGGACGGCTGCGGCATCTACCGCACCCTGCTGGTGATCGTGCTGCCCATGATGAAGGCGTCCATCGCCACGGTGGCCATCATGACCTACCTGAACAACTGGAACGAGTTCATCATGGCCATGACCTTCCTCAGCAGCCCCACCTGGAAGACCCTGCCCTTTGCCATCCTGGAGTTTACCGGACAGTATTCCTCCGACTACGCCATCCAGTTCGCGGTCATGACCTTGTCCGCCCTGCCCGCCATCATCATCTACATCTGCCTGAACAAGCACATCACCAAGGGCGTGGCCATGGGCGCGGTGAAGGGCTGACTCCGGCACACGGGAGAAAGGAACCCTGCGGATATGAAAGGATTTTTCCGGTATGACGGGCCGTTTTTCAGCACCATGAGCCGGGTGTTCGACCTGGTGGTCCTCAACTGGCTCTGGCTGCTGCTGAGCCTGCCCATCGTCACCATCGGCGCGTCCACCACGGCCCTGTACACGGTCACCCTGCGCATGGCCCGGGACGAGGACAGCCACAACATCAGGAGCTTTTTTCAGGCCTTTGCCGGCAACTTCAAGCGCGCCACCCTGCTGTGGGTGCTGTACGCCCTGGTGGGCGGCTGGCTGCTGGCGGGCGCCTATGCCATGAGCCACGGGGCGGTCCCTGTTCTCAAGGGGCTGGCCATCGTGGAGGCCGGACTGTTCCTCATCCTGCTGTTGGGCCTGCTCTACCTGTTCCCCCTCCAGGCCCGGTTTATCAACTCGGTGCGGGGGACCATTGCGGCGGCCCAGACCCTGGCCCTGCGCCACCTGCCCGCATCCCTGCTTATGGTGGCCATCGTGGCCGCACAGGTGCTGCTGGCCGCCTACGCCGCCCCTCTGCGGGGCTGGCTGGTGCTGTTTTGGGTGATGCTGGGGGCGTCCGGTACGGCGTTCCTCTGCTCCAAGGTGCTGGAGTCCGTGTTCCGGAAGGAACTGGGGCAGAAGGAGCGCGATCCGGTTCCGGCTGTCCGGAATTGACGCCCGGCGCTGCCGGACAAATAAATATGACATCCAGTCCTGTATGATTGGGAGAGCACGACGCGGGGCGGTCCATTGGGCCGCCCCGCGTCGTAATTCTGTCCGCCTCCGGCAGAGCCGCGTGTTCCGGCGGGGCTCAGGCGGGACACTGCCTGCCTGTGTGGTCGATGGTGTAGTCCGTGCCGCAGGTGCCGGGGAGGATGAGCTGGGAGATGGGCACAAAGGTGTAGCCCTCCTGGAGCAGGGTCTCCAGAATGGTGGGCAGGGCCTCGGGGGTGTGGAGGGCGGCGTTGTGGAAGAGCACGATGGACCCGGGCTGTACCTTGCTGGTGACCCGCTGGACGATCTCCGAAGCGGGCAGGTCCTTCCAGTCCAGACTGTCACGGTCCCAAACAGCTTCAAGCCCCTGGGGCCCGCCGCCTCTGGGGCCCAAAGGCGGCGGGCTGGGAAAGCGGACCGAGAAGAGAATGGTGGAAAAAAGATACCGGGTATGGTAAGATATCTCCAAAAAATTGGTTCTGTTCCCTGTGAGCGGGGCAGAGCGGGAGGGATATCATGGTACGCATCGCCATCGCGGAGGACGACCCCGCCTACCGGGCCACGCTGGAGGAGTATCTGGAGCGGTACCGGAGGGAAAACGGCCTGGAGGCAGAGGTGACCGCCTTTTCCGACGGGCTGGCCCTGACCGAAGGCTACCGC
Source organism: Pseudoflavonifractor intestinihominis (assembly GCF_040096055.1). Lineage (NCBI taxonomy): Bacteria > Bacillati > Bacillota > Clostridia > Eubacteriales > Oscillospiraceae > Pseudoflavonifractor > Pseudoflavonifractor intestinihominis. Next base: position 114,369 of record NZ_JBBMFK010000008.1, on the reverse strand, counting down.
CCGGTGTACGACCTGCTGCTGCTGGACATCGAGATGCCCAACCTGGACGGCATGTCGGCGGCGGAGAAGATCCGCGCCGCCGACCCGGAGGTGGTCATCATCTTCATCACCAATATGGCCCAGTACGCCATCAAGGGGTATCAGGTGGACGCCCTGGACTACGTACTCAAGCCGGTGAGCTACGCGGCCTTTGCCTTCAAGATGAAGAAGGCCCTGGCCATGATCCGCCGCCGGGAGGGAGCGGACGTGGTGATCCACATGGCGGGGGGCCTGCGGCGGATGAATGCCGACGAGATCCGGTATGTGGAGGTGGTGTCCCACAAGCTCTACCTCCACACCGGGGACGGCGTGCTGTCCGTGCCCGGCACCCTGCGGGATATGGAGGTCCAGCTGGAGGGACGGCACTTTGTCCGCTGCAACAAGTGCTACCTGGTCAACCTGCGCCACGTCCGGGAGGTGCGGCAGAACACGGTGGACGTGGGCGGGGAACAGCTGCTCATCAGCCGCCCCAGGAAAAAGGAGTTTCTCCAGGCCCTGACCGACTATCTGGGAGGTGGGGGCATATGATCGCGCTCTCCGCGCTGTGGGACTGGGCGGTAAACTACCTGGGCTTCGCTCTGGAGCTGTCGCTGGCCTGCGTGCTGTACATGCTTCCGCTCAACAAGCGGCCCGGCTTTTCCCTCCGCCTGGCGGCGGGCATCCTGCTGATGCTGGCCTTTGCCGGGCTGATCCCCCGCTCCCTGCTGCGCTATCTGCTGGAGTTCGCCGCCGCTGCCGTGCTGGTGTGGGGCTGCTGCGACCTGTCCTTCTGGGACGCCCTGTACTGCGCTGTGTGCGGCTATGCCACCCAGCACTTCGCCTTCTGCTGCCACACCTGGCTCAACCGCACGGTGGGCGGACTGGCCCGGTGGTACTATCCCGCCAAGCTGGCCACCTTCCTGGCGGTGTACCTGGCGTTCTTCTTCCTGATCGCCCGGCGGCTGCCCGAGAAAGGGCGGTACAACGCCGGCGCCAGGCAGTCCCTGTTCTCCCTGCTGCTCATCCTCACCTGCACTATCCTGCTGAGCAACTATGTCACCTCACGCATCGTGGCGGGCACGGCGGCCGAGGACCTGTATATCTGCTTTCTCTACGCCATGCTCTGCTGCTTTGCGGCCCTGTGGCTCCAGGTGCTGCTCCAGCGGCAGTCCCGTCTCCAGCGGGAAATGGACCTGAAGGAACGGCTCTGGCACCAGCAGAAGGCCCAGTACCACATCACCAAGGAGAACATCGCCCTCATCAACCGGAAGTGCCACGACCTCAAGCACCAGATCGCCGCCCTGGCCCGTCCGGAGGCCGACGGAGCCCGGAGCGGCTACCTGAAGGAGCTGGAGGACTCCATCCAGATCTACGACTGCACGGTCAAGACGGGCAGCGAGGTGCTGGACACCGTGCTCACCGAGAAGAAGCTGTACTGTGAGGCCCACCAGATCAACATGACCTGTGTGGCCGACGGCAGCAAGCTGGGCTTTATGGACCCGGTGGACGTGTACGCCATGCTGGGCAACGCCATCGACAACGCCATCGAGGCGGTCAGCGGCCTGCCCGACCCGGAGCAGCGGCTCATCGCCGTGTCGGTGTGGACGGGCCGGGGGCTGCTCCTCCTCCAGTTCGAGAACTACTTTGACCACGCCCTGACCTTTGAGGACGGCCTGCCCGCCACCACCAAGGCCAGGGACGGGTATCACGGCTTCGGCATCCCCAGCATCCGCTCCACCGCCGAGAAGTACGGCGGCTGCATGACCCTCCACGCCGAGGACGGCCTCTTCGTCCTCCGGGTGTCCATCCCCCTGCCCTGAACCTGCGCCCCCTCCCCCTGCCGGGAGGGGGCTTTTTGCAGTTGGGGCAGAAAAAGCGACAGTTGGGGCCGGACCTCTGGACGTTCTGAAAAGAGCTGATATACTGTGCAATATCAGCTGTGTCCGGGCACAAAGTGAAAAAACATGAGGAGCGAGGAAAGCGCGCCCCGCCCCTGTGTTTCCCTTCAAGGAGGAATGGAATACAATGCAAAAGCGAAAGAAGTGGAGCAACAAGCTCTTTGCCGGACTGTGGGGCGCTGTGCTGGCCATTGTCCTTGTGGCGCTGATCATCGCCAACGCCGTGGCCCTCAACTACGCCACCATCATCACCACCTACTTCGGCCACACCACCAGCAAGGTGGAAAACGGCAACGACTCCGCCATCTACTACGAGAGCGACTATGCCTCCGACGAGGACCTGTACCAGGCCGGCCTGGAGATGTGCGAGACCGTGGAGGGCGAGGGCCTGGTACTGCTGAAGAACGAGGATGACGCCCTGCCCCTGGGCGAGGGGATGAAGGTCAGCCTCTTCTCCGAGTCCTCCGTGGACCTGATCTACGGCGGCACCGGCTCCGGCAGCGTGGACACCTCCACCGCCAAGGATCTGAAGACCGTCTTTGAGGACGTGGGCTATGAGGTCAACGGCACCCTGTGGGACTTCTACAAGGGCAACCACGAGACCTACTCCCGCTCCAACCCCAGCATTTTTGCCAGCCAGAACAACTTCGCCATCAACGAGTGCCCCGTCAGCGAGTATACCCAGGAGGTGAAGGACTCCTTCGCCCAGTACAGCGACGCGGCCATCGTGGTCATCGCCCGCTCCGGCGGTGAGGGCGACGATCTGTCCCGCCAGCTGGACGAGAGCGAGGGCGGCGGCACCTATCTGGAGCTGACCACCCAGGAGAAGGAGATGCTGGAGATGGTGGCCGGCGCCGGATTCGGCAAGATCGTGGTGCTCATCAACTCCTGCAACGCCATGGAGCTGGGCTTCCTGGACCAGGCCGAGTACGGCATTGACGCCTGCATCTGGATGGGCGCCGCCGGCCAGAACGGCCTGAGCGCCGTGGCCGCCGCCGTCAAGGGCGACATCAACCCCTCCGGCCACCTGGTGGACACCTACGCCTACGACTCCCTAAGCTCCCCCGCCATGCAGAACTTCGGCGGCCTGGAGTACACCAACGGCTCCGAGCTGGACAACCTGTCCGAGAGCTACTTCGGCGTCATGACCCAGTACACCGGCAAGAACTACGTGGTGTACCAGGAGGGCATCTACGTGGGCTACCGGTACTACGAGACCCGGTATGAGGACGCCGTCATGGGCACCGGCAACGCCGGCGACTACGACTACGCCTCCACCGTCCAGTTCCCCTTCGGCTACGGCATGAGCTACACCACCTTTGAGCACAGCAACTTCACCTTCACCCCCAACGGCGACACCTTTACCGTCACCGTGGATGTGACCAACACCGGCTCTGTGGCCGGCAAGGACGTGGTCCAGATCTACTTCCAGTCCCCCTACACCGACTACGACAAGGCCAACGGCATTGAGAAGGCCTCCGTGGAGCTGTGCGGCTTTGCCAAGACCGGCGAGCTGGCCCCCGGCGAGACCGAGACCGTCACCGTTGAGGTGGACAAGGAGGAGCTGCGCACCTACGACGCCGACGGCGCCAAGACCTATATCCTGGACACCGGCGACTACTACTTCGCCGAGGGCGACAACGCCCACGAGGCCCTGAACAACATCCTGGCCGCCAAGGGCTACACCACTGCCGACGGCATGACCGCCAACGGCGACGCCGACAAGGCCGCCAAGTGGACCCAGAGCACCCTGGACACCACCACCTACTCCGTCAGCGACACCGGCGTGGCCATCACCAACCAGTTTGACAGCGCCGACATCCAGCACTACTACCCCGACATCACCTACCTGACCCGCAGCGACTGGGAGGGCACCTTCCCCCAGACCCTGGAGCTCACCGCCACCGAGGAGCTGAAGGCCGATCTGGCCGCCGGTCCCGACACCAGCGAGGAGGGCTACACCATGCCCACCATGGGCGCGGACAACGGCCTCACCGCCGCCATGCTCATCGGCAAGGACCACGACGACCCCATGTGGGACGACCTGCTGGACCAGATGACCGCGGATGAGATGATCACCCTGGTGAGCCTGGGCGGCTACCGCACCACCCAGGTCAACTCCATCTCCTACCTGGGCACCACCGACCAGGACGGCCCTGCCGGCATCTCCGCCACTCTGGTGGGCGGCGGCACCAAGTGCATGGCCTACCCCGCCGAGGTGGTCATGGCCGCCACCTGGAACGTGTCCCTCATCAATGAGCTGGGCGTCCTCATCGGCGAGGACGGCCTCCACAGCGGCGTCACCGGCTGGTACGCCCCCGCCATGAACACCCACCGCACCCCCTACACCGGCCGCAACTTCGAGTACTTCTCCGAGGACGGCTTCCTGGCCGGCCAGATGGGTGCCGCCGAGGTTCAGGGCGTCCAGAGCAAGGGCATCTTCTGCTACATCAAGCACTTCGCCCTCAACGACCAGGAGACCAACCGCAAGGGCGTGGCCACCTTCTCCAACGAGCAGGCCATCCGCGAGATCTACCTGACCCCCTTTGAGAACTCCGTCCGCTCCGGCGGCGCCAAGGCGGTCATGACCTCCCACAACCGCATCGGCGCCACCTGGGCCGCCGGCTGCTCCGCCCTGAACAACAACGTGCTCCGGGACGAGTGGGGCTTCACCGGCCACATCGTCACCGACTACGTGGGCACCCCCGTCTACCAGTCCGCCCTCCAGGCCGTGCTGGCGGGCAACGACATGATGCTCTCCACCTCTGCCGCCAACGAGAACATCAGCCCCTACAAGAACAACGCCCATGTCATGACCGCCGTCCGTGAGGCCTGCCACAACATCCTCTACACCGGCGTCAACAGCGCCGCCATGAACGGCGTGGACGAGAACACCCGCATCGTCAGCGTCCTGCCTCTGTGGCAGACCTGGCTCATCGCCTTCGACTGCGTGGTGGCCGCCCTGATCCTGGTGGGCGTGGTGTGCATCGTCCGCCGCTGCCGCAAGAATACCGCCGCTCAGACCGGCAAGCAGTAATTTTTTCCCATTCCCGCCACCGCCCCCGCGCCCAACGGCGCGGGGGCGGTTTTTAAAAATGGGTATTGGGATGCAGACGTCTTTCAGTTCCCTCCTGCCTGCCCGGACGGGGCGGCGGGAAAACAGGGCAGAGCCTCAGTTGCAAACAGCGGCGGCAATTGGTATAATAAAACCAATATAGAACAGCGCGTTGAAAATATCTCCGGAAGCGAAAAAAACGCTGCCGGGCGGCGCTTCCGCACCGGAAAGAATACCGGCGCGGCGGGCGGAGACCGTCCGGTCAATGGGGATGGGGGAGCAAAACAGTGAACTTTTTGGAGCGGTTGGAGTACCATTCTTCCAGGCTGACCAACACGGAGCGGAAAATATCCGAGTATGTCCTGACCCACCAGTCGGAGACGGTCCGGGTGAATATTGCCGAGCTGGCCCAGCTGTGTGAGGCGTCCCGTTCGGCGGTGCTGCGGTTTACGCAGAAGCTGGGGTATTCCGGGTTCACAGAGTTCCGGTACGATTTCTCCCTGTTTGTCCATGCGGGCCTGGTGACCCACAGCGAGAGCCCCAACCGGGTCCAACTGGTGGCCTCCTACTACGAGACCACCATACGGAAGATCTCCGAGTGTATCAATGACAGCCAGCTGGGCGAGATCACCGAGCAGATCATCCGGGCCCGGCGGGTGAAGATTTTCGGCATGAACCGGAATGGATACAGCGCCCAGCAGCTGCGCCACCACTTCCACACCCTGAACTTTGACGCCGAGGCGGTCACCGAGGACGTGCTGGTGCGGGACCTGTCGGCCGCGGGCAGGAAGGGGGACGTGCACATCTACTTCTCGGTCAGCGGCGAGACGCCGGTGATCCGGGAGGCCATTCAGTCCTCCTTTCAGCAGGGTGTGACCACCGTGCTGATCACCATGCACCGGGACAGCCAGATGGCGCCCTACGCCACCTACCAGGTGGTGCTCCCCTCCACCCGGACCGTGACCACAGAGTATTTTCTGGACCAGCAGGCCATCAACTTTGTGTTTATTGAGATTTTGATCGTCTTTCTGGGCAACAGCCTGGCCCTGGCGGAGGAGAAGGCGCGCAGCGGCCAGAAGAGCGAGACGTGAATAAAGCCGTGGATGCAAAACACCCCTGAACACGCAAGTGTTCAGGGGTGTTTTTGTGTGTTGTATGGCGGTCACGCAGGGCTGGACAGGGGCGCGCTGAGCTTTTTGCGGTAGAAAGAGAAGAAGCAGGCGCCGCCGATGGCGGTGGAGACGATATCAGCCACCGGCTCGGCGGCCAGTACCGCCAGCACCTGATCGCCCTGAAAGAGCACGGGGAAGAGATAGATCAGGGGGATCAGGAGGATGACCTTGCGGAACACGGCGAAGAACAGGGAGCTTTTGGCGTTGCCCAGGGCGATGTAGGCCTGCTGGCAGGCGTTGAAGGCCCCGTAGCAGATCATGCCGAAGAAGTAGACCCGCAGCATGGTGGGGCCGGCGGCCAGGGTCTCCGGGTCGGCGGTGAACATCCGCAGGAACAGGGAGGGGAAGGCCAGCACGGCCACGGCGCACAGCAGCGTCCAGCCCCAGCAGGTGAGCAGCTCCAGACGGAAGGCGGAGCGCACCCGGTCCAGCTTGCCGGCGCCGTAGTTGTAGCCCAGGATGGGCTGGGCGCCGTCGGTAAAGCCGTGGGTCATCAGCTGGGCCATCTGCCAGACGCTGTTCATAATGGTCATCACGCTGACAGCCAGGTCCCCGCCGAACCGGTAGAGCTGGTTGTTGAAGGCGATGGACAGCAGGCTTTCGGTCAGCTTCATGATAAAGGGGGACACGCCCAGCAGCATGATCTGCCACAGAATGGACCAGTCGGGCCTCATCAGGGACCAGCGCAGCCGCAGGGTGCTGCCGCCCACCAGGAGAAAGCGCATGACCATCACGGCGGACACGCCCTGGGAGATGACGGTGGCCAGGGCGGCGCCCGCCACGTCCATATGCAGGCCGTAGATCATAATGGGGTCCAGCACCACGTTGAGCAGCGCACCGGTGGCCACGGTGAGCATGCCCATTTTGGCAAAGCCCTGGGTGTTGATATAGGCGTTCATGCCTACGGAGATCTGGACGAAGAAGGTGCCGCAGATGTAGATCCGCAGGTAGGAGAGGGCGTACTCCAGGGTGGTATCCCGGGCGCCGAAGGCGTAGAGCAGGGGCCGGCCGAAGGCCAGGCACACCGCCATGATCACCGCGCCCACAGCCATCAGGGCGCTGAAGCTGTTGGACATGATGTGCTCGCCCTTTTCCGTCTCGCCGCGGCCCAGGCAGATGGCGCACAGGGGGGCGCCGCCGTTGCCCAGCAGAGCGGTGAAGGCGGTGACGATCAGGGAGATGGGGGCGGTGATGCCGATGGCGGCCATCATGCTCCGGCTGTCCGGGAGCTGGCCGATGTAGATCCGGTCCACCATGTTGTAGATGACGGTCACGATCTGGGCCAGGATGGACGGGCCTGCCAGGGAGAAGAAGATGCTGCGGATGCTGCCGGTTCCCAGTTTGACAGTATCCATGGGTTACCCGGGCTGTTTGGTGCCCAGATAGAAGGCGATGTTGGCGTTCCGGTCCAGCTTAGGCACCAGCACCGGCTCACGGCAGGTCATGATGGGGGTGACGCCGGGGCCGTGGCCGGCCAGATGGGAATCGCCGTGGATGATCACGCCCACCGTGCCGGAGCCCCGCAGGTAGTCCGGGCCGTGGAAGCACTGGTGGTCCTGGATGAACACCAGGTCGCCGAAGCGGAGGTCCTCCAGGTGGAACTCGGCCCGGGAGGCGGGGTCGCGGGTCATGATGTCGTAGTCGCTGCCGAAGACCTCCATGGCGCCCAGGCCGGAGCCCATGAGGTAGGCGGGGATCACGGCGGACACGGGCACCACCAGATGGCCGTCCTCCTCCTGGATGTTCAGCTTGCCAAAGAGGTCGGGGTCCACGCTCATCAGCTTGACCTGGGGATAGTCCAGCAGGGCCAGGCCCTGGCCGTAGGCCTTGACCAGGATCTTGTCGTCGCAGACCATCTTGTTCAGGGTCTCCTGGGAGAACCAGATCATCACGTGGTCGATGCCGCCGTGGGTGCCGGTGACAAAGCCCTTGTCGCCGGCGGCCTTGCCGGTGACCACCTCCGCCACGTTGCCGATGCAGGACAGGTGGGTGTAGGCCCGGTTCTCGATGTCGTCGGCGTTCTTGGAGCTGACGCCGGGCTCGATGTGGTCGCCCACCAGGCCCATGCAGCTGTCGCCGATCTCAATGTCGTAGGTGATGGCGCCGTGGGCGGGGGTGAAGCGGGCGCCGCCGTCGCTGCCCACCCGGTAGACCTTCTGAGGGGTGAGGACGGGGTGATGGACCCGGCCCATGACGGACTGGCGGACGATTTTGTCCCGGTTGGTAGCCAGACTCATAGCAAAGACTTCCTTTCTTATGCGTTGTTGTTGCGGTAGCGCTCCAGCTTCTCCCGGTCCAGCTGGGAGACGAAGGCGGTGACCGCCTCCAGACAGTGGAGATAGTCTCCGGCGTCGATCATCAGGCTGCCGGTGTGGACGTTGCGGGCGCAGATGCAGGCGGTGAGGGCGGGCACGGCCAGGCCGGAGGTGTTGATACACCCGGCGTCGGTGCCGCCCTTGGACTGGTGGAACTGATAGGGGATATTCCGGCTGCGGAGCAGGTCCAGGTAGTCGAGAAACATGGTGCGGTTGGGCAGATAGGTGCCGTCGGCGAAGCGGACCATGACGCCCTGGCCGATGCCGCCGTAGGGGGGCTCGAAGCGCTCCACGTCGTTGGCGGCGGTGCAGTCCAGGATGATGGCCAGGTCGGGGTTGACCAGGTTGGAGGCGGTGCGGGCGCCCCGGAGGCCCACCTCCTCCTGCACGTCGGCGCCCACATACAGGTCAAAGGGCAGTTCCACGTCCCGCAGGCTGCGCAGCAGCTCCACGCCCAGAATACAGCCGAAGCGGTCGTCCCAGGCTTTGGAGAGCAGCCGCCGGCCGCCGTTGAGCACCTCAAAGGGGCCGTCCACTACGATCTGACAGCCCTCCAGCACGCCCTGGCTCCTGGCGTCCTCCTCACTGAGAAAGCCGAAGTCCAGATAGAGCTGATCCAGGGGGACCCGGCTGTTGCCGATCCGCTCCCGGAGGACCTTGGTGGACAGGGCGGAGACGCAGCCCCGGAATTCCCGGCCCTGGTCGGTGCGCATGCGCACCCGGGCGCCGGGGAGCACGTCATCCCACAGCCCGCCGATGATGTGGGCCCGGATCAGGCCGTTGGGGCGGATCTGGCGGACCACCAGGCCCACCTCGTCGCTGTGGGCGGCCACCATCACCCGGAAGGGATCGGGCGCTTTGGAGCGCTTGACGGCAAAGAGTGAGCCGTTGTAGTCGCGGACGACCTGGTCGGCCACGTCTTTGTAGTAGTCTGCCAGCAGGCGGCACACCTGCCGTTCCTGACCGGAGACTCCGATGGCCTGGGTGAGCGTCTCCATCAGTGAGAGGGTTTCAGATGAGCAATTCATATCGGTTCCTTTCCTCAGCCCGTAATGGGGAACCAAACGGCGCGCCGGAGTTGGCGCGCCGTTTGGCGCAAGACTGATCAGTAAGTCAGCCCGTCAAAGTAGACGGAGTTGGTGGGGTCGTGCTTGAGGCCGGAGACATCCGGGTTCATCAGCGCCAGCGCGCCCGAGCCGTACAGGGGGATGGTGTAGGCGTTGTCCTCCACCAGGTACTTCTCAGCCGCGTGGAGCATCTCCATACGCTTGGCGGGATCGGTCTGGGCGTTGGCCTCCTCGATCATGGAGTCGTAGGTGGGATCGTTGACCTGCTTGTAGGACTGGTTGTAGGACACCCAGCGCTCCAGATAGTAGTAGGGGTCCAGGTAGTCGGCGCTGGTGGAGCCGGTGGCCACCTCGTACTGACCGGCCTTGCGGGCCTGGGCGTAGGCCTTCTGCTCGGCGGCGCTCAGCTCCACGTCCACGTAGATCTCCTTCCACATGGCCTGAAGGGCCACGCAGATGTCGGTGTTGCCGCTGGTGCCGATGTAGCTGATGGTCAGGGGCATACGGTTGTTCTCGTTGTAGCCGGCGGACTCCATCAGGGCCTTGGCCTGCTCCAGGTCGTAGTCGGCATACCGCTCCTGGTTGTCGGCGTTCTCACGGAAGTCGCCGCCGTCGGCGTCGGCCATGCCCTTGGGCACGTAGCCGTAGAGGGGGTACTTGGTGTCGTTGGAGCCGATCAGGGTGAGCAGCTGCTCCCGGTCAATGGCCATGGACAGGGCGCGGCGGACGTCCGCATTGGCCAGGGCGGGGTTGGTCTCGCCGGTGCAGTTCACCCACAGGAAGGTGTTGGACACCACGGGGTCCAGGTGGATGAGGGCGGGGTCGTCGGCGTAGTTGACGGACACGTCAACGGGGACGTACAGGGCCAGATCCAGCTCGCCGGTCTGGAAGGCGGAGAGCTGAGCCTGGGGGTCGGTGATGATCTTGGCGATGAGGGTGTCGGTCTGGACCTGGTCGGCGTAGACGTAGTACTCGTTCTTGGTCATGACCACCTCTTCCTTGTCCCGGACGGCGTCCAGCTTGAAGGCGCCGTTGGTGGGCACGGCGGGGTCGTTGGCCCAGGTGCTCTCATGCTCCACGGCAAAGTCGCTGCGGAGGGGGTAGGCCACCACGTTGCTCAGCAGGCCGGTGAAGTAGGGGCAGGGGGCGGCCAGGGTGATCTCCAGGGTGGTGTCGTCCAGGGCGTGGATGCCCACGTCGGTCATGTCGGCCACGTCCAGCATGTTGGCGTTGGCCTCGGCGCCGCCCGCCACAGTGCTGTACAGCAGGTAGGCGTAGGTGGAGTCAGGGCCGTAGCCGATGCTGCGCTTCATGCCGTACTCGTAGTCGGCGGCGGTGACGGGCTGGCCGTCGCTCCAGGTGTTGCCCTCCACCAGCTTGAAGGTGTAGGTCAGGCCGTCGTCGCTGACGGTGTAGCTCTCGCAGGCCATGTTCTGGACGTTGCCGTTCTCGTCGTAGCGGAACAGGGGGAAGTACAGCTGGGCCAGCACGGCGCTGGTGTTGGAGTTCATGCAGATGGCGGGGTCCAGATAGTCGGGCTCGCTGGAGAGACCGTAGGTAAAGGTGTGGGTGCTCTCGCCGGTTTCACCGGTCTGGGTCTCGCTGGGGGTGGACGGCGCGCAGCCGGCCAGCAGGGCCAGACTGAGGGCGCAGGCCAGCAGTCGTGTGAACTTCTTCATAATTCTCTCTCCTTTTGCGTTTGCGTTTTTTAGGAAGCGGAGGAGCCGCTCTCCTCGTACAGGAAGCAGCTCACCTGTCTTCCGCCTACCTGAACAGTGGGGGGCGGGGACTGGAAGCAGCGCTGGCTGGCCCTGGGGCAGCGGGTGGCGAAGGGACAGCAGGGCTTGGGGTTGATGGGGGTGGGGATCTCACCCTCCAGCACGATACGCTTCCGGGCCCGGGCGGTGCGGGGGTCGGGGATGGGGATGGCGGACAGAAGGGCCTGGGTATAGGGGTGCAGGGGATTGCGGTAGAGCTCGTCGCTGGGGCCGGTCTCCACGATGTGGCCCAGATACATCACGCCGATGCGGTCGGAGATGTGCTTGACCATGGACAGGTCGTGGGCGATGAAGAGGTAGGACAGGCCGCTCCGCTCCTGTATCTCCTCCAGCAGGTTGATGACCTGGGCTTGGATGGACACGTCCAGGGCGGAAATGGGCTCGTCGCAGACGATGAACTCGGGGTTGAGGGCCAGGGTGCGGGCGATGCCGATGCGCTGGCGCTGGCCGCCGGAGAACTCGTGGGGGTAGCGGCGGATGTGGTCCGGCTTGAGGCCCACGGTACGGAGCAGCTCCACCACCCGCTCCTCGCGCTCATGGGGGGTGTACAGATGGTGGATGTCCATGGGCTCCCGGATGATCTCGCCCACGGTCATGCGGGGGTCCAGGGAGGCGTAGGGGTCCTGGAAGATCATCTGAACGTGCTTGCGGTAGTCCCGCAGCTGGGCGCCCTTCAGGGTGGTGATGTCGGTGCCCTTGTAGTAGATGTGTCCCGAGGCGGGGGAGTAGATCTTGACGATGGTGCGGCCCAGGGTGCTCTTTCCGCAGCCGGACTCGCCCACCAGACCGAAGGACTCCCCGGGGTAGATCTCAAAGGACACGCCGTTGACCGCCTTGACGATCTGCTTTTTGGCCAGCAGGCCCTTGGTCACGTCGAACCAGGTGCAGCACTGGTCTACCTTTAAAATAGGCTCGGTCATTGGCTCGCCCCCTCTTTCTGATTGAGCCAGCAGCAGCTGGAGTGGGTGGGACTGAATACGGTGGCATCCGGCATATAGTCCCGGCAGACCTTCATGGCGTACTCGCACCGGTCCAGGAAGGGGCAGCCGGCGGGGGGCTTGAGCAGGTCGGGGGGAGAGCCGGGGATGGGGGTGAGGACGCTGTCGTCCGCCTCCGGGTTGGTGACGCAGTTGAGCAGGCCCTTGGTGTAGGGGTGGTTGGGGGAGTAGAAGATCTCGTCCGCGGTCCCCTGCTCCACGATCTTTCCGCCGTACATGATCAGGACCCGGTCGCACACCTGGGCCACCACGCCCAGGTCGTGGGTGATGAGGATGACAGAGGAGTGGAACTCCTCCTTCAGGTCGGCGATCAGGTCCAGCACCTGGGCCTGGATGGTCACGTCCAGGGCGGTGGTGGGCTCGTCGGCGATGATGAGCTTGGGGTTGCAGGCCAGGGCGATGGCGATGATGATGCGCTGGCGCATGCCGCCGGAGAACTGGTGGGGATACTGCTTGATCCGCTTCTCTGGGGAGGGGATGCCCACCTTGCGCATGAGCTCAATGGCCCGGGCCACCGCCTCCTTCCGGGAGAGCTTGGTGTGATTCATGATGGGCTCCACCAGCTGGGTCTCGATCCTCAGCACCGGGTTGAGGAAGGTCATGGGGTCCTGGAAGATCATGGCCATGTCATTGCCCCGGGTGGCCTGCATCTTTTTCTCGTACTCCTTGGGGGAGGAGAAGCTGGACACGGACAGGTCGGTGCCGTCCAGCATGACCTTGCCGGAGGTGACGGTGCCGTTGCCCGCCAGCAGGCCCATGATGGAGAACATGGTGACGCTTTTACCCGAGCCGGACTCGCCCACAATGCCCAGGATCTCGCCCTTTTCCACGGTAAAGGACACATCCCGGACGGCGCGTACCGTCCCCTGCTCGGTGGAAAATTCGGTTGAAAGGTGCTCTACGCTGAGAACAGACATGACAATCACCTACCGTTTCTTGGGGTCCAGGGCCTCGCCCAGGCCGTCGCCCAGGAAGTTCAGGGCCAGCATGGTCAGGCAGATGGACAGCACCGGCCATACGATCTGAAGGGGATAGCTGTTGATGACCAGCCGGGCGTCGTTGGCCAGGGTGCCCCAGCTGGACATGGGGGCGGAGATGCCGATGCCCACGAAGCCCAGGAAGGACTCCTGGAAGATGGCCGACGGGACCATCAGGGTCAGGGACACGATGATGGGGCCGATGGAGTTGATGATCAGGTGCTTGAAGAGGATTCTGGACTTGCTGGCCCCCATGACAAAGGCGGCCAGGGAGAACTCCTGCTCCTTGAGGGACATGACCTGGGTGCGGACCAGACGGGCCATGCCCACCCAGGAGGAGATACAGATGCCCAGCAGTACGGAGAACATGTTGCTGCCGAAGATGAGCATGATCAGGATGATGTACAGCAGGTTGGGGATGGAGTAGAGCATGTCCACCACCCGCATCATGATCAGGTCGGCCTTGCCGCCGATGTACCCGGCGATGCCGCCGTAGACGATGCCGATGACCATGTTGATGCCGGCGGCTGCAAAGCCTACGGCCAGGGAGATCCGGGCGCCGAACATGACCCGCACGAAGATATCCCGGCCGAACTTGTCGGTGCCGAACCAGTGCTGGAGGGTGGGCAGCTGGTTGAGGGCACTGCTGTCCATGCCGTCATAGGTGTAGGGGGAGAGGATGGGGACGAAGATGGCCATCAGGCACATGAGAATGATGAAGCACAGGCTGATGAGGGCCAGCTTGTTGCGCCGGAAGTTGCGCCAGGCGTCCTGCAGGAAGGTCTTGGACTCCATTGCGATGAACTCGGCGTTCTTTTCCGAGGCCGGCAGCGGCTCAAAGGCGTCGGGCGGCAGCGGATGGGGGGCGGAGGCTTGCTTGATGATTTCCTTCATGTCAGTCACCTGCTTACTTGTCCAGTTTGATCCGGGGGTCCACCGCGGCGGCCACCAGGTCGGAGAGAAGGTTCATAACGATCACCAGGAAGCCCATGAAGATGGTCAGGCCCATAATCAGGGTGTAGTCCCGGTTGGTAACGCTGCTGACAAATTCAGAGCCGATGCCGGGGATGGAGAACAGGGTCTCCACCACGAAGCTGCCGGTCAGCAGGCTGGCGATCAGGGGGCCGGCGTAGGTCACCACCGGCAGCAGGGCGTTGCGCAGGCCGTGCTTGATGATGACCTGCCACTTGGGTGTGCCCTTGGACCGGGCCAGGATCATGTAGTCCTGCCGCATGACCTCCATCATGCTGGTGCGGGTCAGGCGGGAGATCATGGCGATGGGGTGGAGGGAGACGGCAATGGTGGGCAGCACGTAGTGCAGCGGCGTCTTCAGGCCGATGGTTGGGAACAGGCCCAGCCCCACGCAGAACACCAGCATCAGGAACACGGCCAGCAGGAAGTTGGGGACGCTGACGCCGATGGTGGACAGCAGCATGACGAAGTTGTTGATCCACCTGCGCTTGGACAGGGCTGCGGCAATGCCCAGGCCGATGCCCACCACCATGGAAAAGACAAAGGCGGTCAGGCCCAGCCGCATGGTGACCGGGGCGGTGGTGCCGATGATGTCCACAACGGTCTTGCCCTTGCGGATCAGGGACTCGCCCAGATCTCCGTGGATCAGGCCCTTCATGTAGATGCCGTACTGCTCCAGCAGCGGCTTGTCCAGACCGTGTTTGCGCTCCAACTGCTCGTACTGCTTCTGCGCGGCCACGGATTCGTCGTCGTTGATGAAAGGAGAACCCGGGATAATGCGCATCAAGAAGAAGGTGGCGGTAATCAGAAACAGCATGGTCAATATACCGATGAGCACGCGCCTGATAATGTAATTCAGCATACGATTCTCCTGCCTTCCTGGGGAATGGGAAGAAGTATCAAAAAATATATTGAATTGAATCTCTTTCCCAAATTTGATATGAATTATATAGCGTCTCGCATAATAATGCAAGAAGAAAATGTGAAAGAGTCGAAAAAATTTTTTCTTTGTCAATTTGCTGCAATAAAATAAAAAGTGAAAAAGGTAAACTGTGCTTTATGATATTGGGAAAAAGTAAAATTGTTTCAGCGTGAATCTTAAGAATAAATAGTGACTTGCAAAGTGTTTCATTTCAAAATACTTTTGCAACAAAGTGTTTAAAATGAATTTTATTCAAGATACAAATGCATATAATGAGAATCCGTCTTTGAGTCAGAGACGGATTTCAGACGGGATATTCAGAAAAAAGAGAGAAACTGAAAGAACTTTCTTGCAGCAGGAAAACTTCGGAAAAAGAAGAAAGAAGGACGGTAAACCCCATATAAGCGGACAAGTGTCCCATTTTGAACAGAAAATATAATGGAGTAAAGCGCCGGAAGGGCGGGATCTCAAACATCGGGTGTGTTATGGAAAGACAAATGTACGCCTGATAAAGCGGCCGTCAGAGAAGGACAGCACAGCGGGAGCGAGTGAATGTTTCCACATCCGGATGAAAAAATGTGGACAGTTTCGGGCTGTGTCCGGAGAGCGGCAGACCGGAAGGCAGCCCGGATTCAGGCGGACAAAAAACGTGAGGCGGAACAGCGCATGCGCTGTTCCGCCTCACGTTTTCGGTATGGTTTTTGAGATGCAGCCCGCTATTCCGGCAATTCGCCACCGGACGCGGGGGTGGCGCGGAAGTTCGGGGTGGCTGTGCCGTCCTCCGCCGCCGCAGACCCATTACTGGCGGCGTTGGCGATGAGCAAATATCAGCCGTTGGAGGGGTTGAGCACGGGGATAAAGATGGTGTATACCACCAGGACCAGCACGGCGAGGAAGGCGATCACCGCTACATAGAGGGCCAGGCTGGCCAGGGCCCGGTTCATGCCGCCGCGCCTGACATAGAGCACGTTGCCCACAATGGAGCAGATCAGCCCCAGAACAATCAGGGCCACGCCGATATAGACCACCGGGGACAGGGAGAGGTTGACGCCGATGCCCTCCTGTACGGAGAGGACCAGGCAGCCCACCAGGGCCAGAACCAGGCCCAGCAGCGCCGCGGCGATGGAGGCCACGTTGATGAGATCCAACTTATTGAGCTTCATGTTTATCCTCCTTTTTCTCGCCCAGCTTGTTCAGGACAGGCGTCATTGCCAGCAGATAGAGCACGTAGATGAGGACCGCGTCCACCGCGTACAAGCCGTAGACCCAGGCGGGCGTGATGGAGATGACCCGGGAGGAGGAGGAGAGGCCGTTCATCAGGTTGGAGTTGACGTAGGTGTAGCAGATGCGGTGGGCAGACTCCCGGAGGGCGTTGAGCACATCGGGGTCATTCTGGTATCCCTCGATGAACATGGACTGGTCACTGACGGTGCAGAGGAACAGGTCGGTGCCGGCCAGAACCAGTTCCCGGGGGACCACCTTGTCGCTGGGGCCGCTGACAAAGTCGGTGATGACCACGCCGTGGAAGCCCCACTCGTCCCGCAGGATGCCGGTGCACAGATTGTAGTGGGAGCTGGAGTAGGTGGTGCCCACCCGGTTCATGGAGGTCATGATGCCCATGCCGCCGCCCTCGGCCACGGCCATCTCAAAGGGCTTGAGGTAGATCTCCCGGATGGCCTGCTCGTTGGAGAAGGTGCACACGGAGGAGCGGTTGTTCTCCTGCTCGTTGAGGGCGAAGTGCTTGGTGTAGGTCACCACGCCGTGGGCCTGGGCAGTGGAGGCCACGGCGTAGGCCATGGTACCGGAGAGGAAGGCGTCCTCGGAGAAGTACTCTCTGGTGCGGCCGCAGATGGCCACCCGGTGGATATTGCAGGCGGGGGCGTACCAGCCGGTGGTGCCGGTCAGGAGGCAGTCCTGAGAGACAAAGTAGCCCAGCTGGGCCACCAGCTCCCTGTTCCAGGTGCAGGCCAGCATACTCTCGGAGGGGAAGGTATAGCAGCTCTCTCCGCCCAGCTGGGAGGAGTCCAGACCGGCGGGGCCGTCCTTGTCCACGGAGGCGGGCTTGTTGATGCTGCCCACCATGTTGGTCTTGAAGCCGCCGTAGGCCACGATGGACATGAGCTCCTCCGCCGTGAACTGGTCCAGGAGCATGTCCCAGTACTCGTTGTCGTAGTCCAGCCCCATCAGGGACATGATGGTCAGGCCGTTGCTCTGGCCCGTGGCGGGAGCGGGTTCCTCGCCGGACTCAAAGGTGGGGTTGAAATTGCCCAGCAGCTCCTCGGTGGCGTCGATGTCGCCCGCCTTCTGGGCGGGGATGGTGCCCATCCAGTCGTTTCTGGTGACATAGGTGACAGTGCCGGGGTAGTAGTAGTTCAGGTTGACGTCGTCAAACTTATTGGTGATCTTTTCGCCGTTGGCACCGTAGGAGTAGGTCTCGGCGTCAAAGCTCTCCTGGGTGTAGGTGCCCACCAGGGAGGCGTCGCCGGGGGCGGTCATTTTGTAGGCGTCCATGGCGATGCCGGCGGCGCCCTTGGAAGCCAGGATGTTGTTGACGGCGTCGTGGGCGTTGGCACCTGCGGCAAAGTAGTACAGGCCGTCGTCCACAATGTAGGTCTTCAGGTTGTTGGCGTCGTAGGCCCGCATCTCGGACTTGTCTACCTCAACAGTCAGGGTCTCGCTCTCGCCGGGGGCCAGCAGGCCGGTCTTGGCAAAGCCTACCAGCTGTACGGAGGATTTCTCCACGCCGTTGCGCTTGTCGTACTCGGTGTAGGGGGACTGCATGTAGAAGCCGACAGCCTCCTTGCCCGTATAGGTGTCGCCGGTGTTGGTCACCGTCACGGACAGGGTGAAGCTGGTGGGGTTCTCCTGGAGGGCAAAGCCGGAATAGGCGAAGGTGGTGTAGCTGAGGCCGTAGCCGAAGGGGTACTGCACGGTGGCGGCGTAATCGAAGTCGCCGGCGTTGCCGTTGCCCAGGACCACGTCCTCATACCGGGTCTCAAAGTAGCGGTAGCCCACATAGATGCCCTCGATGTAGTTGACGTAGTTGCCGACTCGCTCTCCGCCGCTCATGAGTCCCTGGTCCTCGGCGCTGTTTTCGTAGTTGAGCATGGAGATGGGGGATTCCACGTCATAGGCAAAGGTGTCCGTGGTCTTGCCGGAGGGATTGATCTCGCCGGTGAGGATACGGGGGATGACGCCGATGCCGGCGTCGCCGCTGAAGTTGATGTAGAGCACGGAGAGATTGTCGAACTGCTCCAGATAGTCGCACTCCACCGTGTTGGAGGTGTTGAGCAGAACCACTACATTGCTGAAGTTTTCAGAGGCGTACCGGATGAGGGCCTCCTCGGTGTCGGTAAAGCGCAGGTCGTCCACGGTAATGTCCATGGCCTCGGCGCCGCCGCTGAAGAGCACCACCACGGCCAGGTCGTTGTAAGAGGAGATGGAGTCTCTGGCCTCGGCGGAAAAGGCGGAGGGGTCGGCCTCCTCGGTGAGGCCCTGGTAGTAGGAGATCATGGTGGGGTTCACCTCAAAGCCGGCGTCGGTGAACTGCTTTTCCATGGAGGGCGCGTTGTCGGAGACGGATACGCCGGCGGAGAGCATGTCGTCCCGGCTGTAGATGCCCAGGAAGGTGGTCCTGGTGGGCGCCACGGGCAGGCCGTTGTTCTGCAGGAGGATCACGCCTTCGGACTGGACCTCCTCGGCGTAGGCCCGCTCATCGGCCTCCAGCTGCTCGGTGGAGGTGTAGTCCAGATTGAAGTAGTTGGTATTCTCGCTGCCTGCGTTTTCATCCGCCTCAATGCGGAAGGTGGACTGGTGGAAGAAATTGCTCACCAGGGTGCTGTAGGAGAAGGCAAAGTAGTTCAGCGCGATCAGGACCGCCAGAAAGAAGGCCACGACCACGTACAGGAGCCCGTAGAGCTCTTTTCTCTTGATCTTCATGGGTTAACCCTCCATATCCGCAAGGGAGGCGCTGCCGGAGAAGGTGACGATATCGCCGGTACCCAGTCCCCAGTTGTACTGCGCTTCGATTGCAATCTGATAGCTGCCCGTGGCCTCGTCGTACCGGGCGTGGTACTCGTAGGGGTCTGTGAACAGCTGATAGGTGTCCTGAAGCTCGCTGACCAGAAGGTGGGTGCTGTACTCGGGCTCCTCCGCGCCCACGGGGAACTTGGTCCAGAGGACGTAGTCGCCCGCCGGGTCCTCGTGGATGTCGATGTTGCCGTCGGTCAGGGAGATGGTGGAGTCGGTGAATACGATGATGTACTCGTCGGCCGCCTCGTCGTAGGTCCAGGTGCCGGAGCGGTTGAAGTACCAGCCCGCGCCGGTGTTGGTCAGACTGGCGGAGACGGTGCCGTCCTCGGCGCAGAGGAGGGTGCCGTAGCCGTAGTGCTGGTAGGTGGTGTAGCCGGTGAGGGAGAAGATAGGCGGCTTCCGGCCCAGACCCACGCCGTCGTACTGGGCGGCAAAGTCCTCGTCCAGATAGGTGAGCACCACCCGGGGCTGGCCGAAGTTGCCCATATCGTAGTCAAAGGTCAAGGAGTAGGATTTGGTGTCGGGATTGTAGCGGCTGTACGCAAAAGTCCCGCTGGCGTCGTCCAGGAAGATCTTGTAGCCCTTGCCCTCGGTGAAGGTCCATCGGCCGGTCAGGTTCAGGGCCGGCATCTCCTTCACGGTCAGGTCCAGCGTCTGGTCCTCGTCCTTGTTGCCGGTCATGTCCAGGGTGAAGGTGCGGCCTGTGGCCGTCTCCACCGTGCCGCTGAAGACGAACTCATAGTCGCCCTGGGGCGCGCTGCTCTCCGGCCCGGCGTCGGCCGTGGCGGGACGGCTGTCCGCAAAGTGCATGCCGACCATGACGGCCGCGATGACGGCATATACGACCAGCGGAGCAAGCAAAATGAACAGTTTCTTCGTTTTCGTTGCCAATTTCAATCTCTCCTCCTTAAAATATTGCTTTTTTAAGCGCCCTTATTGTAGCACACACCCAGGCGTTTTCAGCGGTTTTACCCATGACTGGTCGGGATTCATGTCCTCTCTGCGCGGGCATTGCATAAACGGTATGTTTTCGCGCACGTCCGGTATTTTGAAGCCCGGCGGGAGAAGGAGAGTTTGGCGTTTTGCACAAAAGACACCCAATCCGCCTCTGGGCAAAATAAAAGCGTGACTGCATTTGTGCAGTCACGCTTTCATGGGAAGATTCTGTTAAGGTTCCCTTCGCTTGGCGTCCACAGAGAGCAGCGCCGAGACGATAAAGGCGTCTCCCTCCTGGCGCATCAGCAGGTTACCCCCGTACAGGTCGTGGATGATGTAGTGCATGCTCTTGGTGCCGAAGCCGTGGAGGCTCTTGTCGCCCTTGGACGTCCTGGGGAGCCCGTTCCAGAACTCCGGCTGCCGCTCGCTGTAATTTTTGATGACGATGCTGACAAAGCCGCCGTTCTGCCGGCAGACGCTGACCGAGATGCTCCGCCGGTCCTCCGGGCAGCGCTGCTGGCACTCGATGGCGTTGTCCAGGGCGTTGCCGAAAAAGGAGTAGATATCCGTCGGGCTCATAAAGTCCAGCGCCGCGCCGTCCACCGTGCAGGTCAGGGAGATCTTTTCACTCTGGCACAGCAGGCTCTTCTCGGTCAGGATCAGATCCAGGTACTTGTTTCCCGTCTTGAAGAAGCTGTCGTAGATCTGGATGGAGTCCAGGGTCTCGCGCATGTAGGTCCCGTCGGAAGCGCCGCTCTCCTTCCGGCCCAGGGCCAGGAGCTGGTGCTTCATGTCGTGGCACTTCATGTTGATCATGGCGATGGTGCGCTCCGACAGGCTGCGCTGCTTCTCCTGCTCCAGCAGCAGCTGCCGCATGGTGTCCTTTTCGTACTGAGCATAGGACCTGTCGTAGACGCCCGCCAGCAGCAGGACGATGAGGGCGGTGCAGATGCTGAAGAGCAGGCAGTTGTTTGACAGAGTAAAGAGGTCCAGGCTGGTGTTCTGCATGTAGGAGTTGAGCACGTTCAGGATCAGCAGGATGGCGATGGCGGATACCAGCAGATACATCTTGTTGATGCGCAGCTCCAGCCTGAATTTGTGCACCCACGACCGGACAAAGGTCAGGTAGAACAGGGCGTACAGCGCCAGCATCAGCACCAGCGTCAGACTCTGGAAGAGCAGGGAGGAGACAGAGAAGAAGCGGTAGAGGAGGAAATATTTCATGCTGGCAAACAGGTTTTGCATGCTGTATGCCACAACGCTGATGTAGACCAGCTGCTCCGCGTCCAGCCTGTGGCAAAAGGCCATGGCAAAGACCGAGTAGACAAACCAGACCAGAAAGCTCCAGGTATAGTTGTGGACGATAAAGAAGGCGCTGTCAAAGCCGTTGTCAAAGCACAGCGGGAGAAGGAGAAAGGGGAGCCACACCAGCGCCCGCAGTCCGAAGAGCCGCCGGCGGGGCAGGTGGACGAAAAACAGCAGCTCCGCCCAGAACAGGCGGAACTGATAGGACTGTATGCTGTCGAGTCCCCGGATCAGAAGGTTCACAGCGGAATCTCCGTCCATATTCGCTCAGCCTCCCGTCTCAAAGAAGACCGTCAGCGCGTTGAGGAAGCCCTTCCGCCGCGCCCGGCTGATCTTCAGCTGGCTGTCGCCCACCCAGAGGGTATCGCCGTCGATTTTATTTACATAATGCAGATTGACCAGAAAACAGTTGTTGCAGCGGACAAAGCGGCTTCCAGCCAGGGGCCCCAGCTTTTCCTCCACGCTTTTTAATGATTCCCAGGACTCCAGGTCCCCGTTCACCGTGTGGTACACCACCAGATGCTTGTTCACCTCGACATAGCAGATGCTGTTTGTGTCGATCCGGGAGAGGCCGCTCTGGGTTTTCAAGAGGACGGCGTGGTGCTGCCTGCCCTTGGCCGAGGCCACCGCCCTGTCAAAGCGCAGTGCAAAGGAACCGTAAGTGACGGGCTTCAAAATATAGTCGCTGGCGCCCACCTCATAGCCGTTTAAGGCGTACTGGGCCATCTGGGTGACAAAAATCAGGCATACGCTGGGGTCCACGACGCGCAGACGCTTTGCCGCGCTCAGCCCGCTCATGAGCGGCATATTAATGTCCATAAAAATAATGTCGTAGCGCGGCTCATAGCCTTCCATAAAGGCCAGTCCATCGGAAAAGCGTTCCACGGCAAAGACCTCGTTTTTCTCCCTGCCGTACTGTTCGATGCACTTCGTGAGCTGCCGCGCTTCGTCCTCCAGATCCTCCACAACGGCGATGCGGATCATGGCCCCTCAACCTCCCTGACGCAGAGTAAATAGGTTGAGAATATTATCTCATAGATGCAATAACTTGGCAATACTTGATTAAATCCGGCTAAAATGTGTACGGAAAACGGATATTATCGCCCGCGCCGCCAATGAAACGGTGCAGTACGGCCGTGGCGGACGCCGGGGACGGATAAAAAACAGACCTGGAATACAGGAGGGGATGGCTGCCGTCCAGGCCTCATATGTTCCAGATCACTTCCGTCGTATCGTCGGATAATTTGATTTCCCGAATAAACTGGGCCGCCACCAGCTTTTTCTGTTCGAATTCCAGGGGACCGAATTTCAGATGCGCCAACTTGGGGCTTGGACTTGCGTGGTGCCCGGCCTGCTGCTCCAGCAGTTCCTGCCGCTGGCACTCCAGCTTTTTGACGGTGCGGTTGATATAGGCCATGGTCAGGTCGCTGCTCTCGGCCAGGGCGGAGATGAGCCGGTCGATTTTCCGGTCGATCTCGGCCAGAGCCGCGGTGTTTTCCCGGCCGTCTGCCGGATGCTCCTTCACGTCCGGGCACTCTGCCAGAAGCCGCTCCAGCTCCGCCTCCACGGCGGCCTCCAGGGTCCGCAGGTCCACCTGTATGGACGAGTGGCACAGTCCCAGATTGGAGCGGCCGCTGCACACCAGATAATATCTGTCCTTGTCCCGGTTGACCTTGACGCTGTACCCGCAGGTCCCGCACTTCAAAAGACCGGAGAGCCAGGTGTGCTTTCCCCGACCGGAATTGCCCAGCTGCCGGTTGGCCTCCAGCTTGTACTGGCACCGGAGCCACAGGCCGGAGGAGACCAGCCCGTAGTGGGTGGACAGGGAGAAGTGCTGCTCCTTCAGATCCTGGTATTTGCCTGCGCTCCGGTCCCGCTTGCCCACGATCATGCCGCCGTGAAGCCCGTCGAACTCCTCCAGCCGGTTGGCAAAAATCAGGCCTTTGCCCTGGTAGTATAGATAGACATCCTCATCGGCCATGACGTATAATGGACTATGTAAAATACGGGAGAGCGCCACATTGTCCCAGGTGGCCCGTTTTGGAGCGGGGACGCCGTCGCCGTTCAGGGACCGGGCCACGCTGCCCAGAGAGGCGTCCTCCCGGGCGTAGGACTGAAAGATACGCTCCACGGTGGAGGCGTGCTCGTCGGGCAGAAGGCCGGGGGCCGGTTTTCCGTCTAGCCCCGGAAGTCTGCCGATGGTAAAGCCGTAGGGCGCCGGACCACCCGGCCAGGAACCCAGTTTGGCCCGCTGGTAGTAGTTGTCCCGCACCCGCTCCGCCGTGGTCTCCCGCTCCAGCTGGGCAAAGACCATGATGATGTTGAGCATGGCCCGGCCCATGGGCGTGGAGGTATCAAAGGTCTCGTTGATGGAGACAAACTCCACATTATGGCGCCTCAGAATCTCCCACAGCCGGCCGAAGTCGGCGATGGAGCGGGAGAAGCGGTCCAGCCGGTAGACGATGATCTTCTGGACCAGGTCCCGCTCCACATCCGCCATCATCTGCTGAAAGGCCGGGCGGTTGGTGTTCTTGCCGGAGTAGCCCTTGTCCTGATAGACGCGGAATTCTCCGCCGGATTTCTGGCGGCACAGATCGATCTGCCCCTGGATGGAGAGGCTGTCCGCCTTGTTCACGGACTGCCGGGCATAGATGGCGTCCAGGGCGGACACCTCCTTTCATGACAGCGACCTGGCCGGCTCAGCGGCCTCTTGCGTTCCCGGGCGGACGCCGGG
Organism: Pseudoflavonifractor intestinihominis; assembly: GCF_040096055.1. NCBI lineage: Bacteria > Bacillati > Bacillota > Clostridia > Eubacteriales > Oscillospiraceae > Pseudoflavonifractor > Pseudoflavonifractor intestinihominis. The sequence continues at coordinate 90,190 of NZ_JBBMFK010000008.1, read as the reverse complement.
GTACCCTGGGGCCGGACTGTTGGAGCGCCCGCAGGCAGGCGGTATGGATTTGCAGCAGGCGGTCGTTTCGCTGCTGTACATCCGCGTCTGCGCAGGGATGCAGGTGGATCAGGTTCAAAGCAAACGCCTCCTTTTGCGGATAGGGCTCCTGCCGGCCTGGCGGCTGCCTTCAGTGCCCGTCCTATCCTATTCATGGCGGGGGCCTGATATCCATCCTGTCCCCCTGCCCTGCGGAAAGGAGGGCTGGAGGCGGTCTGGTCATATTGTGAAAAATACCTGTGATAAATTGTACAGTTCGGAGGGGAGAAAACAGGGCAAAAAAGGACACATGGCCTTTCTAGTTGTGAGATATAGCGGATATAATGGGTTTACAGGGAGAGAAATCTGTGCCATTTGCTGATTCTGGAAGCTGCGCGCTCTGAGGAGATGGATGCATTTGGAAATTTTCAAAGAATTGCCAGAGGACAAGCGGGCGTACATGGAGCTTCTGTTTCGCAACTGCACGGAAGAGGTCAGGTACTATATGTCCCTGTTGGAGATTCCGGCCAACCAGACCTTTATCAAGGCGGGGACAGAGTGCACCCATATTTTTATGATCCTGTCGGGAAAGGTGACGGGGGTGGAGTGGCCCGCCCACGACCGGTCCTACCCGTTCAAGGATTTCGGACCGGGAGATTTTTTCGGAGAGATCGAGTGCTTTGCCGGTCTGCCCTGCTACCGCATCAGCATCCTGTCGGCCACAAGGTGCCGGGTGCTCACCATCCCGGCGGTGTGCTACATGGAGTGGATGCATATGGATGTGGACGCGCTGTTTATGCGTACCCAGGAGAATATGCACCGGCTGATCACCCAGACGGCGGAGGCCAGAAAGTATCTCTTCATGGAGGGAAAGGACCGGCTGATGGTCCACCTGATCCGTCTGTTTGAACAGCGGCAGCCCCAGCCTGAGAGCCTGGAGCTGAAAAAGACCAGGCAGCAGCTGGCGGAGGAGATCGGCTTTTCGGTCAAGACCCTCAACCGGAGCATCCAGCATCTGGAGGAGATGGGGCTGATCCAGGTGCGGAAAGGAAAGGTCGTCATCCCCCGGGAGGGATTTTATCAGATGAAGGCCCATGTGGAACACCACGTCAACGGCTGATGGGCTGTCCCGAAGGGCGCCCCTTCATCCATCAGGAAACAGGAGGAAAGCACCATGTATGTAGGGAAGAAAGTCACCCGGGTAGATGCCTATGACAAGGTGACCGGACGCACGAAATATACCGACGATCTGTGCGACAGGGGGGCATATGTGGCCCAGATCCTGCACGCCACCATTCCCAACGGGCGGGTGGTGTCCATGGACGTGTCGGCCGCCGAGGCCATTCCCGGCGTGGTCAAGGTATTCACCTGCTTCGACCTGAAGGAGAAGCACTATTTCCCCACGGCGGGGCACCCCTGGTCCACCGACGAGAGCCACCAGGACGTGGCCGACCGGCTGGTTCTGACCGAGCGGGTGCGGTTTTACGGCGACGACATCGCCGCCGTGGTGGCGGAGGACGAGGTGGCCGCCGCCCAGGCCCTGCGGGCCATCAAGGTGGAGTATGAGGAGTACCCCTTCGTTCTGGACGTCCAGGAGGCCATGAAGGACGGAGCGCCCCAGCTCCATGAGGACTACCCCAACAACATCCTCAAGCACACCTCCATCCGCAAGGGCAACTATGAGGAGGCCATCAAGGAGCCCGGCCTCATCAAGGTGGAGGGCTGGTACGACACCCCCACCGTCCAGCACTGCCACATTGAGAACTTCATCTGTACCGCCGAGATGACGGGGGACCGGATCAAGATCATCAGCTCCACCCAGATCCCCCACATCGTCCGCCGGGTGGTGGGCCAGGCCCTGGGAGTGCCCTGGGGCAAGATCCAGGTCATCAAGCCCTACATAGGCGGCGGCTTCGGCAACAAGCAGGACGTGCTCTACGAGCCCCTGTGCGCCTGGCTGTGCACCCAGCTGGGGGGCCACCTGATCAAGATCGACATCCCCCGGGAGGACACCTTTGTCTCCAACCGGGTGCGCCACGCCATCCGCAGCCACATCATCTCCTGGGTGCGGCCCGACGGCACCTACGCCGCCCGCAAGCTGGAGGCCTTCTCCGACCAGGGGGCCTACGCCTCCCATGGCCACAGCATCGCGGCCAAGGGCATGGGCTGCTTCCCCCAGCTCTACCCCTGCGACAACGTGGAGGCCGATTCCTACACCGTGTTCACCAACAAGTCGGTGGCGGGCGCCATGCGGGGCTACGGCATCCCCCAGGCCATGTGGGCGGTGGAGTGCCACACCGAGGACGTGTGCGCCAAGCTGGGGCTGGACCCCATCGAGTTCCGCCGGAAGAACCTGATGCCCGTGGGCTTCACCGATCCCTTCTCCAAGAACGAGCTCTACTCCGACACCTTCAACCAGTGCATGGACAAGGGCATGAAGGAGATGGACTACCTGCGCAAATACAAGGAGTACCAGAACCAGACCGGCGATGTGCGCCGGGGCGTGGGCATGGCTGTGTTCTGGTACAACACGGCGGTGTGGCCCATCTCCCTGGAGACCTCCTCCTGCCGTATGGTGCTCAACCAGGACGGCTCCCTCCAGGTCCAGCTGGGCGAGACCGAGATCGGCCAGGGCGCCGACACCGCCTACACCCAGATGACGGCGGACATTGTGGGCGTGCCGCTGGACGCGGTCCACGTGGTCTCCTGCCAGGATACCGACGTGACCCCCTTCGGCACCGGCGCCTACGCCTCCCGTCAGACCTACACCGCCGGTTTCTCCATCCGGCAGACCGGCTCCCTGCTGAAGGAGCGCATCCTGAACTACGCCCACCAGCTGACCCGGATGCCCCCCTACAATCTGGACATCATCGACGGCAAAATCGTCCGCATAACCGACGGTCGGGTGCTGATGACCCTGGGCGAGCTGGCCACCGAGGCCCTGTACAGCCTGACCGACAGCCAGCACATCACCGCCGAGAGCACCTCTCAGATCAAGTCCAACGCCTACTCCTTCGGCTGCACCTTCGCCGAGGTGGAGGTGGACATCCCCCTGTGCAAGGTGAAGCTGGTGGACATTGTGAACGTCCACGACGCGGGCACCATCATCAACCCGGCCCTGGCCGAGGCCCAGGTCCACGGCGGCATGAGCATGGGCATCGGCTACGGCCTGTCGGAAAAGCTGATGTTCGACCCCAAGACCGGCCGGGCCCTGAACAACAACCTGCTGGACTACAAGCTCTCCACCTTTATGGACCACCCCCGTCTGAGGGCCTATTTCGTGGAGAACCCCGAGCCCACCAGCGCCTTCGGCACCAAGGCCCTGGGCGAGCCCCCCGCCTGCTCGGTGGCCCCCGCCATCCGCAACGCCATCTACCACGCCACCGGCGTGGCGGTGGACGAGGCGCCGGTCAACCCCCATATCCTGTTCCGCAGATTCCGTGAAGAAGGTCTGATCTAAGGAGGCAGCAGTCTATGTATGATATCAAAGCGCTCTATGAGGCTGAGAGCGTACCCCACGCGGTGCAGCTTCTGGTGGAGCATCCGGAGGCCCAGATCATTGCCGGCGGCAGCGACGTGCTGGTCCAGATTCGGGATGGAAAGCGGGCCGGCAGGGAACTGGTGAGTATCTACATGCTGGATGAGCTGCGGGGCGTCTCCCTGGAGGAGGACGGCGCCCTCCGGATCGGCTCCCTCACCAGCTTCTCCCACATCACCCGGGACCCCCTGATCCAGCAGCACATCAAGGTGCTGGGCGAGGCGGTGGACATGGTGGGCGGCCCTCAGATCCGCAACATCGGCACCATCGGCGGCAACACCTGCAACGGCGTCACGTCGGCGGACTCGGCCTCCACCCTCTTCGCCTGGGACGCCATCGTGGAGATCACCGGCCCCGAGGGGGTGCGGCGCATCCCCATCCAGACGTTCTACATCAAGGCGGGCCAGGTGAACCTGCGCCCCGGCGAGCTGCAGACCGCCATTATCATCCCCAAGTCCTCCTATGAGGGGTACAAGGGACATTACATCAAGTACGCCATGCGCAACGCCATGGACATCGCCACCATCGGCTGCTCGGTCAACGTCAAGCTGTCTGCGGACAAGCAGACCATGGAGGACGTGCGCATCGCCTACGGCGTGGCGGGCCCCATTCCCATGCGGGCCGTCCACGCCGAGGAGAAGGCCAAGGGCCAGCCGGTCACCGAGGCGGCGATCAAGGCCGCGGCCCAGGCTGTGCTGGAGGACATCCACCCCAGAGACAGCTGGCGAGCTTCCAAGGACTTCCGGGAGCACATCGCCGTGGTGCTGGCCGAGCGGGGGCTCAGGGAGGCAATTCGTCTTTCGGGAGGTGAGATCCATGCGTAATCAGTACAAGCTGGTCTCCTGCACCATCAACGGCAAAAAGGTGGAAAAGATGGTGGACGTGCGCTCCTCCCTCACCGACATGCTGCGGAACGACTTCCGCCTGACCAGCGTGAAGAAGGGGTGCGAGGTGGGCGAGTGCGGCGCCTGCAACGTGCTCATCAACGGCGAGACCTTCAACTCCTGCATCTATCTGGCCGTCTGGGCCGACGGCAAGGAGATCGTGACCCTGGAGGGCCTGGCCGGCCCCAACGGCGAGATCTCCGACATCCAGCAGGCCTTCATCGACGAGGCCGCGGTCCAGTGCGGCTTCTGCACCCCCGGCTTTGTCATGAGCGCCGCAGAGCTGCTGGCCGCCGGCCGGGAGTTCTCCGACGATGAGATCCGAAAGATGCTCTCCGGCCATCTCTGCCGCTGCACCGGCTATGAGAACATCTTCCGGGCCGTGAAAAAGACCATGCTGCGCCGGCTTGGAAAGAATGCCGAGGCGGACGCGGTATAACCGCCCCAGAAAAAGCGCTTGCATCCATATCCTATCCCAATTGTCGCGCCCTCCGGCTGTGTCAGTGTCCGATCCAAACCAAGTGAGATGTGTACGACCGGCCGGAGGGATTCTTTTCCTCTTTTAGCTAAAAAATAGTTATTTGTAATGAAAAATATAATTTAGCAATCAGACGATGAGAGGTGCAGAAATGGAAAACAAGGAAGCGAATGTGAAGACCGTCACTGCGGAAAACATCTACCGGCTCAATGGGCGCGTCCCCCTGTCCAAGGCCATCCCCTTCGGCCTGCAGCATGTTCTGGCCATGTTTGTGTCCAACCTTGCCCCGGTGCTCATTGTGTGCAGCGCCGCCCTGGTGCGGGGGACGGAAAACCACCTCACTGCGGTGGAGATCACCCGCCTGCTCCAGTGCGCCATGTTTGCCGCCGGCATCGGCACCTGCATGCAGCTCTATCCCATCTGGAAGATCGGCTCCAAGCTGCCCATTGTCATGGGCGTCAGCTTCACCTTCCTTGGAAGTCTTCTGATCATCTGCACCAATCCCAATCTGGGCTATGAGGGTATGATCGGCGCGGTCATCCTGGGCGGTATCTTTGAGGGCCTGGTGGGCCTGAGCGCCCGGTACTGGAAGCGCTTCCTCACCCCCGTGGTGTCCTCCTGCGTGGTCATCGCCATCGGCCTGTCCCTGCTGCCCGTGGGCATGAATTCCTGGGGCGGCGGCAGCGGAGCCGCCGACTTCGGCTCCTGGCATCACCTGCTGGTGGGCCTGTTCACCCTGCTGGTCTGCCTGGTGTCCCGCTACCTGCTCAAGGGCGTGTACAAGAACCTGAACATCCTGGTGGGCCTCATCGCCGGATACATCCTGGCGGGCATCCTGACCCTGGCCGGCGTGGCGCCGCTGGTGGACTTCTCCGGCATCGGCAAGACGGTGGGGGAGATCGGCTTCTTCAGCCTGCCCCGGCCCGTGTTCTTCACCGGGCACATGCCGGTGTTTGACCTGGGCGCCTTCTTCACCATCGCCATCGTGTTCCTGGTCTCGGCGGCGGAGACCACCGGCGCCACCACCGCGGTGTGCAAGGGCGCCCTGGACCGGGACCTGAAGATCGAGGAGCTCCAGGGCTCCCTGGCCGTGGACGGCTTCTCCAGCACCATCTCGGGCTGCTTCGGCTGCCTGCCCCTGACCTCCTTCAGCCAGAACGTGGGCCTGGTGACCATGACCGGCGTCATCAACCGCTTCACCATCCTCATGGGCGCGCTGATCATGATCCTGGCCTCCCTCTTCCCGCCCCTGGGCGCCTTCTTCAACTCCCTGCCCCAGTCCGTCCTGGGCGGCTGCACCGTGATGATGTTCGGCTCCATCCTGTATGAGGGCGTCAAGATGCTCAAGGACTGCAAGTTCAACGACCGCACCATGATCATCGTCTCCCTGTCCTTCTGCGTGGGCGTGGGCCTGACCCAGACCGACGGCAACTTCTTCAGCGCCTTCCCCTCTGCCGTGGGCGACATCTTCAACGGCAATGCCGTGGCCGGCGTGTTTGTGGTGGCCCTGCTGCTCAGCCTGTTCCTGCCCAAGAGCAAGGACGCCGACGAGGACTGAGCCATCGCACAAGTACATAACAAACGCAGCCCCTGCCGCCAAGCGGCAGGGGCTGCGTTCGTCTGCGGGCAGTAGAAGCGCGGGCGGAGGCACACTGCATCCGGACCCGGGAACTGCGGAGTCCGGTATCATGCTACAATGGGTTTGCCTGAAAATAATATTGCATTTCTGTGAAAATACGGTATGCTATGGATGGAATCCTTTCGAAATATACGTACAGAGAGGAAGAACAGCGTATGCCAGGGGTAAAGATCGTTACACAGCCATATTTGCTGATGGAAGCAGTTGAGCTGCTGTATCTGTTCATGAACAATGACTCATTTCACAATACCAGACGGAACTTCTTCCTGAAGTACAGCGAACAGCTCTCCGAAGCGGAGCGGGAATACTACGAGACGCTGTTCAGAACTTTGGAGGAGATCCTGACGGAGGGGACAAAGGGACTGGACCGGGAGGACCCTGAACTGCAGTACTATTTTCAAAAATTTCAGTGGGGAACGGCCCGGGATACGGTCTGTCTTGCAAAAATTGTGCTCTACTCCTTCCTGCAGGGCGGTCCGGCAGAATTTGACGAGAGTATCAAAGCATGCCGGGAGCGGTACTATATCTGCGCATCCGACAACTTTTCCCACTACAAAATCCAGGGCATCAGCCACTCCGGGCTGGATTTTGTCAGATGCGGCGGGGAGGAGACACAGTCGCTTTTTGCTCAGGTGGATCAGCTGTTTTTGCCGGAAGCGAGTAAATGGAATATCTATAAGATACTCATGGAGTATGAGACCCATCTGAATGCCCTGCAAGAGCGGCTCAGGCCGGTGGCAGCCCGGCTGCAGCAGATCTTACAGCGCCACGATGCGCTGTTTCAGAAGGCAATCGACAGCTGGCGCAGTTATTTTGCCCACCATGGGCTGCGGGACTTCAAGCAGAGCGTTCTGGGATTCGACATGGGAACGGCACAGGACGCCACATGGGAGGAAACGGTTTGCTTCTGGCGGATCGGGTGTACCCGCGTGGACCTGTGGCAGGATGAAGCGGCAGAGACTGCCAATATCGGCGTGGTGGTGCGGCTTGACACCAGCACGAAGCCCTCGGGAAAGGTCATGGAGGATGTGTCGAATATTTTGAAGCTCCTCAGCGATAAGAGCAGATTCGAGATCCTGCAGCGGCTGTCCCAACGGGAATATTATGGCCTGGAGCTGGCAGGGGAGATGAAGCTGACCTCCGGTACCATATCCAAGCACCTGAATGTACTCTTTTCCTACGGCCTGCTCAACCTGCGGCGGGTAGACAACCGCATATATTACCGGACGGACGAAGAGAGCGTTCGACATTTTTTGCAGCAGGTGGGGGAGCAGCTGTTCTCAAAGCATGAGGGCCCCTGACCGCAGCGGATGTTGCATACGGCCCCGGCGCACGCAGCAATGCGGTGCGCCGGGGCCGTATTTTTTTGTCAACATCACAAAAAAACTGTTGCATTCAATACAGAACCGATGTATTCTTATTTATGAAATATAAATGTTTCATAATAAAGAAGATAGAATAAAAATTCTGAAAATCCGCAGAAAATACAGGATTTACGGGAAAAGAAAGGAGAAATCACATGAAGAGAGCGAGACGGGCAGTTGCGCTGATCCTGATGCTGTGTATGCTGTTGGGCATGAGCGCATATGCAGAAAACGAGTTGTCATGCGACATCGTGGAGGATTGGGACGCAAGTACCGATTTGATGGACGCAGAAAAGTACCAGAGCACAAACTGCACGCTTACCCTGGGCAGCGACACTGAGGTGGGCGGCTATGTGGCGATGAAGGCCACAAACTATGGCCCGCTCCTGACGGTTACGGCACAGTTTGCCGCCGGGAAGAGCGTGGGCGTGTGGGTGAAGCAGGCTGATGCCTGGATATCACCGCAAAAGGTGAGCGCATCCTGGACGCCATTGACAGCCAGCAGGACGCCGTGATCCAGAGCATCGAAGAAGAGGTGCTTGACGGCGAGAAGGCAGACGTACAGTACCGGTACACCCTGGCTACCAACGCCATCGCCATGGATGTGGCCTTTGGCGACATGGAGGCCATCAGTGAGCTGGACGGGGTCTCCTGTGTCTATGTGGCCCCCACCTTTACCGTGGACCCCCTGATGAGTTCCGCCTCCCAGATGGAGGAGGTTGCCAAGGTGTGGGACGATCTGGGCTACAAGGGCGAGGGCATGGTGATCGCCGTCCTGGACAGCGGCATTGATACCGACCACGACGCCTTCAGCGTTGCGCCGGAGAATCCCCGGCTGACCCAGACGGATGTGCAGAACCTCCGCGTGGATATGCACGCCACCACTGCGCGCTATATCAGCCCCAAGATGCCCTTTGCCTTCAACTATTTCGACAAGACCACCCGTGTCGACCACAACGGGGGCTCCGACCACGGCACCCATGTTTCCGGTATCTGCGCCGGCAATGACGGCAAGGAGAACGGTTTCCGCGGTGTTGCGCCCGAGGCCCAGATCGCTGTGTTCAAGGTCATGAGCGATGAGGGCTCCGGCAGCTACGCCGACATTCTGGCCGGCGTGGAGGACGCGGTCCGGCTGGGTGTGGATGTCATCAACATGAGCCTGGGCTCCACGGCGGGCTTCACCTACGTGGGCGAGTCTGTCCCCACCTATGACGATATCTATGCCAGCGTGGAGAAAGCGGGCATCTTCCTGGCGGTTGCGGCTGGCAACAGCTACAGCGTGGCCTATGGGAACAACTGGGGACTGGATCTGGCTCTTACCGACAACCCGGACACCGGCACGCTGGCCTCCCCCGGCACCACGATGAGCGGCACCACTGTGGCCAGCGTCAATAACGCCTTTGAGACGGGCGTGGGCTTTATGTTGGACGGACAGGCTTACCCCTACGTGGACAACGCCCCCACAGGCGTGGAGGGCGTCCATGCCTTCAGCGAGCTGGAGGAGGGCGACTACCAGTATGTCATGGTCCCCGGTTACGGTGCAGCCGAGGATTACGAAGGCCTGGATGTGGAGGGCAAGATCGCTGTGGTCTCCCGCGGCTCCATCTCCTTCAATGAGAAGGTAGGCTACGCCAACAACGCAAAGGCGGCGGCGATCATCATCTACAACAATGTCTCCGGCACGTTCTATATGTCCATCAACACCTACTATATCCCCGCGGTCTCTGTGGCGAAGGCCACCGGGCAGGCCCTGGCGGATGCCGCGGTGGACGGCGTGGGTACCCTGACCATCAAGAAAGGTACGTTCCAGTGCGTCAGCGGCGATGGCTACCGGATGAGCATTTTCTCCTCCTGGGGCGCTACGCCGGATCTGCGGCTGGAGCCGGACATTACCGCTGTGGGCGGCAATGTCTACTCCTCCCTGGACAACAACACCTATGGTAGCTCCAGCGGCACCTCCATGGCCTGCCCCAACCTGGCCGGCTGCGCCCTCCTGGTGCGGCAGTACATGAAGGACAAGACCAGCTCCAACTATGTGGCATTCGAGGGGCTGACCGGCTATGAAAGCAACCTGCTGGCCAATACGCTGCTGATGAACACCGCTGCGCAGCTGCAGGACGAGGACGGCCATACATATTCTCCCCGGCGGCAGGGTGCTGGCCTGGTGCAGGTGGAAAAGGCCATGAGTACCACCTCCTACCTGACAGTGGATGGGATGAACCGCCCCAAGATCGAGCTGGGCGACGACGCCGACAGGCGGGGCGCCTACACGCTGACCTTCAATGTGACCAACTTTGCGGATACCTCGGTTACCTTTGCGCTGGATACCCAGGTGATGGCGGAGAGCGTGCTGGAGCAGGACGGCCTCAGCTTCATCGCCGAGAAGCCCTACGACCTGACGGACCTGACCAGCATCAACTATATGACTGGCAAGACCGTGAAGGTCAACGCCAACAGCACCGAGACGGTTACCATTCAGCTCCAGCTTTCCAACCAGGCCAAGGCGTACCTCAACGAGAATTTTGCCAACGGCATGTATGTGGAGGGCTATGTGACTCTGACCCCCGTGGGAGAAGGGAACAACGGCGTGACTCTGTCCCTGCCCTACATGGGCTACTACGGCGACTGGGCGGCGCCCAGCATCATGGATCAGGGCACCTACGCCGACGGCGTGGACAGTATGTCCAGCCAGTATGAGAACTGCGCGTTCAGCGGCGTCATCTATCCCAATGAGGAGACCGGTGAGCTGGAAAACAACTCCTACTTTGAGCTGGGCTTCAACCCCTACTGGGAGATGCAGGATTCCGAGCACCCCGACGGCGTGCCCTTCTATGCCGACCGGATCTCCATGACCACCCAGGAAGCGGTGCAGAACGGGGAGCAGCAGGGCGTTTTTGCCATCAGCGGCCTCTATGTCTCGCTGCTGCGCAATGCCAAGACCATCCGCTATGCGATCACCGACACGGAGACCGGCGATGTGTACTGGCAGGATACTGCGTTCTATGTGCCCAAGAGCTACTACATGAGCTCGGCAGGCATGTGTGTGCCCGCAGTGGAGCCCATTGTGTGGTACGGCACGGATGCCAATGACAACTATCTGCCGGATGGGACGACCGTGGAACTGCCCGTGCATGCAGAGCTGGACTATGCCCGCGGTGAACAGACCTGGTCCATGCCGATCACCATCGACAACAGCGCCCCTGAGCTGGTGAGCCTTACCACCTACCAGGCCGGAGAGAAGACGATGGCTCGCCTGAAGGCTCGGGATAACCACTATCTGGCCTATATCCTGGTACAGGATATGGACACGCAGGAGAAAATCTTTGAGACGCCCGTGGCGGAGTTCCAGCGGGGTGCCACCACTGTGGTGGAGTTCGATGTGACCGGGCATACCAATCTGGGCGTGCTGCTGGGCGACTACGCCTTCAATGAAACTGTCGATGAGAGCATCTCCCTAGGCGAACCGGCCAGCTTTGGGATGGCTCCCGCCGCAATGGACCTGCAGGTAGCCGAGACAGGCAGCCTCACGGTGTACGGCGCGGCTGCGGAAGACGTTTCCTTTACCAGCGAAGACGAGAGCGTGGCCACCGTGGATGCCGCCGGCGTCATTACCGCTGTAAAGGCCGGCAAGACCCGCATTTGTGCCAGCTATGAGGATCAGACCGCCTACTGTGTGGTCACCGTCACTGACGCCGAGCAGACAGGGCCGGTAGACCCTGTGCCCACCAACGGAGATCTGGCCGTCCGTATCAGCAGCCCGGAGAAGGCCTGTGAGGGCGACTTTGTGACGGTTACCCTGGATGTGATAGAAAACAAGTTCGGATTTGCTGCCGGCGATCTGATCTTCCACTACTCTGACGATGTGCTGAACCTTGTGAAGGTAACCGTGGGCGACATGCTGGAGAACGCTGAGGTGGCTGTCAACGCGCCCTTTGGAACCGGCGGCGCGTCTGTCGATTCCCAGACCAGCAAGGGAACGGTAAAGGCGGCCTTTGCAAATGATACGGACATCCAGGGAACGGGAACGCTGCTGAGCTTCCTGTTCGAGGTGGCGGATGATACCGCGGATCAGGAGGCCTACATGAACCTGACGGTTACCGACCTGTACCAGATAGACCTGTCCAGCTTTGACACGACGGAGCTGTGCCCGGAGGTCAGCCTGACCGTGGAGAGCAAGCCTGAGGTTCCCGGCATTCCGCTTCCCGACATCCCGTCCACCAAGCCCGAGCCCGGTGATTCCGACGAGGACACTGACATCCCCTTTACTGATGTGAAGTCCGGCGAGTGGTATGCCGAGGCTGTGGCCTGGGCGGTGAAGGAGAGCATCACCAATGGCACCTCCGCCACCACCTTCGGGCCGAACGCGGATTGTACCCGCGGCGAGGTAGTGACGTTCCTGTGGCGCGCTGCGGGCTGCCCGGCACCCCAGTCCGACACCAGTGCTTTTGAGGATGTAAAGGCTGATACATACTATACGGATGCCGTCCAGTGGGCGGTGGAGCAGGGCATTACCAACGGCACCTCCGCTACCACCTTCAGCCCGGACGCCACGGTGACCCGCGGCGAGTTCGTCACCTTCCTGTACCGCTATGCCGGATCTCCCGCTACCAGCGGAACGAACCGATTCAGCGACGTCCAGGCGGGCGCGTACTACTACGACGCGGTGCTGTGGGCTGCGGAGAGCGGCGTCACCCAGGGTGTGACCGCGACTGCCTTTGCCCCCAACGCAACCTGCACCCGCAGCCAGACCGTGACCTTCCTCTACCGTGCGCAGGCGGAGTAAAACGCCACTCGGTCTTCGTTCTGAGCCGATTGCGGCGGTCCTACGGGGAAAATTTAACTGCTAAGATACAAAGGAAGGCAGCCGGACATTTTTGCAAAAATGTCCGGCTGCCTTCCTTGCTGCCTTTATAGGCAGAATATGACTGCTGCTTCTGAAACTTTGATGTATCAGGCCCTTGAAGCTGTTGGGGAAACATCCACGTCCCACTGGATGGGCTCCATGCCGATGGAGCGGATGGCGCTGATGACCGTGTCGTTGTACTCGCCGTAGGGGGGGCGGATCAGGGTGGGCCGTACGCCGGTGACCGCCTCGATCTTGTCGCTGCACGCCTCCACGTCGGCGATGATCTCCTCCCGGGAGAGTTTGGACATGTGGGCGTGGGTGTTGGAGTGGTTCATCACCTCGTGGCCCGCGTCGTGGAGGGCCTTGACCGACTCGGGGTATTTGTCCACCCAGTCGCCTACCACAAAGAAGGTGGCCTTCACATTGTACCGCCCCAGAATGTCGATGAGCTCCTGGGTGTCCTCGTTCCCCCAGGGTGACGTCACATTGCGGCGCTGTTTTTGGCGCCGAAGCGTCAAATGCGAGTGGTATTTTGCGCTGCTTTGTGCTATCATGAAGTGGAATGGCATAAAGAGACGGGAAATGCCCGGCGTTCGGAGTAGAGTGCCGGGCATGGGGTCAAAGAACCATATAAAACTGAAAAATGGGAGGTCCCATATTGATGAACATCACCATTTCCGATCTGCTCGATCTGTCCCACACCATGGCGGGGGAGTACCTCAGCCAGTTCCAGTACCCCTGGGAGGCCCTGGACGGCATCAAGGAGATGATCCTCTCCCTGGGCAGCCAGCTCTCCCCGGAGGAGTACAGCCAGCCCCAGGAGCACGTCTGGGTCCACAAGACCGCCGTGGTGGCCCCCACCGCCTATCTGGGCGCGCCCTGCATCATCGGGCCTGAGACCGAGGTGCGCCACTGCGCCTTTATCCGGGGCTCCGCCCTTGTGGGCGCCCACTGCGTGGTGGGCAACTCGGTGGAGCTGAAAAACGTCATCCTCTTCGACAATGTCCAGACCCCCCACTACAACTATGTGGGCGACTCCATCCTGGGCTACAAGAGCCACATGGGCGCCGGGTCCATCACCTCCAACGTGAAGTCGGACAAGACCCTGGTGGTGGTGAAGGGGGAGACCGACATGCCCACCGGACGGAAGAAGATGGGCGCTATCCTGGGCGACTTTGTGGAGGTGGGCTGCAACTCGGTCCTCAACCCGGGCACCATCCTGGGCCGGCACAGCAGCGTCTATCCCACCTCCTGCGTCCGGGGCGTGATTCCCGCCAATTGCATCTACAAGGACAAGGACCACATCGTCCCCCGGCAGGAGAAGTAACGGTTTCCCAGGGCCCAGGCGCCGGAAAACCGGACATCTCCCCGCTTCCGGCGGGGGACAGCGGACAGAACAGGAAAGAGCCCTCACACCGGCCTGAAGAGAATGGCCGGTGTGAGGGCTCTTTTTGTTTGCCCGGCCCGGCATATTACCGCTCCGGGGATGCATACAATGGGGAGAGAACGCAGGAGAGGAGGACACGCTATGGCCCAACGCAGCAGGCCGGGAGAGCGGGCCTTGTGGCGGATATCCCGCCGGTTCGACGGCGCCAGGGACCCGGAGGCTCTGGTGCGGGCCCTGATCAAGGCCCACAGGAAGTGAGCTGTTTCCATAAAGAGGGGGCGAGCGGGGTTTGGATGTGTGGAGGACGGCGGGCTACCTGCGCCTGTCCCGGGAGGACGGGGACAAGGCGGAGAGCGACAGCATCGCCAACCAGCGCAAGCTGCTGGAGCAGTACATAGCCGCCCGGCCGGAGCTGCGCCTGGCGGACTTCTACCAGGACGACGGCTACACCGGCACCAATTTCGACCGCCCCGCCTTCCGCCGCATGGAGGAGGACATCCGACAGGGCAGGGTCAACTGCGTGCTGGTCAAGGATCTGTCCCGGTTCGGCCGGGACTACATCGAGGTGGGGCGGTATCTGGAGCGGGAGTTCCCCGCCCGGGGGGTGCGGTTCATCGCGGTCAACGACCACGTGGACAGCGCCGCAGGCCGGTACGACATGCTGCTGCCCATGAAGAACATCTTCAACACCCAGTACGCCCGGGACATCTCGGACAAGGTGCGCTCCGCCATCCGCACCAAGCAGGAGCGGGGGGAGTTTGTGGGGGCCTTTGCCAGCTACGGCTACCGGAAGGACCCGGAAAACCACAACCGCCTGCTCATCGACCCGCCCGCCGCCCAGGTGGTGCGGCGGATCTTCGACCTGTTCGAGGGCGGCTGGGGAAAGGTCAGGATCGCCAAGTGCCTGAACCAGGAGGGGATCCCCAGTCCCAGCGAGTACAAGCGGATCCTGGGGGAGCGGTACCACAACGGCCGCAGGATGGACAAGACCACCTACTGGACCTACGCCACGGTCCACCGGATGCTGCGCAACCAGATGTACGCGGGGGACATGGAGCAGGGGCGGAGCCTGCGGCCCGCCATGCACGGCAGGGCGAGGCAGAGAGACCGGAAGGACTGGGCGGTGGTGCCCGACACCCACGAGGCCATCATCAGCCGGGAGCAGTGGGAGCGGGTGCAGTCGCTGCTGGAGAAGCGGACCCGAGCGCTGAGCTTTGAGGGGAACCAGAGCCCCTTTGCCGGGTTCCTCCGCTGCGGCGACTGCGGACGGGCCATGGTAAAGACCAGGAGCGCCGGGGGGATCTACTACAGCTGCGGCTCCTACAAGCGGTACGGTCCCGCCGTGTGCAGCAAGCACAGCATCTCCCACGTTCTGCTGGAGGAGATCGTGCTGGAGGACCTGAACCAGGTCATATCCGGAGTCCGGGACCTCGGGGGCCTGGCGGACGAGGCGGAAGCCTGGACTGCCCCCGGTCCCCGGGACCAGCGGGGGCGGCTGGAGGAGGGGCTGGAGCGGCTCTACCGGCTGAAAAAGGCATCCTATGAGGACTACCGGGAGGGACTCATCAGCCGGCAGGACTTCCTGCGCTACCGGGAGGACTACGAGCGCCAGGAGCGGGAACTCGCCGCCCAGCTGAAGGGGCTGCCGGGCGGCGGGGAGGAGACCGCGCCAAACCCATGGGTGGAGGCGCTGGTCCGGCAGGGAAGGCTGACCGGGCTGGACCGGGTCACCGTGGCGGAGGCGGTGAAGCAGATCCTGGTTTTTGCGGACGGGCACATGGAGATCACCTATACCTTTTCCGACCAGCTTGGACTGATACAGCAGTAGGGGGCCTTTCCATTATGGAAAGGCCCCCTACTGCTGCGCGTTTTGCGGCCTGCGCCATGGGCGGCATCCATAAAATTTGAAAAATTTTTCTTGTGATTTTGGTTCCTTCCCAGGTATGGCGGCGCCCGGCAGAACGGGAATAAAGGCAAAATTTTGCCGGGAAAAGGGAAAACCGCGGCGCAGCGGGCCGCCTGCCATTGAAGGGAAAACCAATTGCCCGCCCTGAAGGATTATGATATTATAATTAAAAATACGAGATAAAATCCACGGAAACGGGAGAGACGGTCGGCCCATGGCGGGCTGAGACGGCGGGGCTCTGCCGCCTTCCGGGGAGAGACTGGCATGGGGCAGGTGAGGGAGATGTTTGATATTGCAGTGGTCGAGGACAACGATCAGGATGCAAAGACCATCATCCATTCTTTGACACGGTATGCATCCAAAAATCAGCTGGAGTTCCGGATCACCCGGCTTCCCGACGCGCTCAAGCTGATCAACGCCTACAAGTCAAATTACGATCTGATCCTTATGGACATCGAGATGCCCCACATGACCGGCATGGAGGCGGCGAAGGCCATCCGGCGGATGGACCACGGGGTGACCATCGTGTTTGTGACCAACATGGCCCAGTATGCCGTGGAGGGGTACGCGGTGGAGGCCTTCGACTACATCCTCAAGCCCATCAACGACTACGCCCTTGACCTGAAGCTCAAGCGGATCATGGCCCACGTGGGCAGCACGGCGGGGGAGCGGATCGTGATCCGGACCGAGGGGGAGACCATCGGCCTTCAGGTGCGGAAGATCTGCTACGTGGAGGTGGACGGGCACTACCTCAACTGGCACACCCGGGACGGGGTGTACCGCTCCCTGGGCACCCTGAAGTCCATCGACCAGCAGCTGCCCGAGAGCTACTGCGCCATCAGCCGCTGGCACGTGGTCAACATGCGGTACGTGCGCAGTGTGGTGGGGGACGAGGTGCTGGTGGAGGGCGAAAAGCTGCACATCGGCCGGTCGTACAAGCAGAAGTTCCTGCAGGCCTATGCGGAATACATGGTGGGTGGGACTTAGACGATGGATGAATTTTTTCTGGTATACGTTGAGAACCTGATGTGTTTCTCCCTGTTTTTCATCAATTTCCCTCGGAGACAGCACTTTGTGGCCCGCTTTCTCGCGGCCCTGGCCCTGGGAGCCGGCGGCGTGCTGCTGATCGGCCGTCTGCTGTACGCCTCCAGCCTGTTGGTGTTCATCTACTATCTCATAGAATTCTGTATGCTCATGGTCATCTTCCACTTCTGCTTTCAGACCAGCTGGGAGCAGGCCCTGTGCTGCGCCAGCGCCGGCCGGGCCACCCAGCACCTGATCTACCAGATATTGCAGCTGATCAGCCTGAGCTTTGACCCGGCCGACTACCTGGCCTCCGACTCCGCGGCCTATTTCCTGGGGGCGCTGCTGTCCTATCTGCCCTTCTGCGCAGTGGTCTATGTGGCGCTGGGCCGGAAGATCGGCGCCTTTGATTTTGACTACGAGAAGGGCGAGTTCCGCTGGCGGATGGGCCTGCTCAGCGCGGTCATGGTGCTGGTCTGCGTGGGCATCACCCGGTTCGCCAAGAGCAGCACCTCCCAGGATATATACGGCACCATTGCGGAGAGCCTGTACGCCATCATCTGCTGTCTGGTGTGCATGCTCATGCAGTTTGAGCTCAACCGGCGGGCCAAGCTGACCAAGGAGATGGAGATGGTGCGCATGCTGTGGAAGAAGGACAGCAAGCAGCTGGCCGAGCGGAAGGACACCATCGAGCTCATCAACATGAAGTGCCACGACATCCGCCACAAGCTGGAGGACTACCACCTGCCCATCACCGACGAGGAGGAGAAGGAGATCAAGTCCCTCATCCGCATCTATGACCAGACCTACCGCACCGGCAGCCAGACCCTGGACGTGCTGCTGGCCGACCGGGCCCTCCTGTGCGAAAAGGACCACATCCAGCTGAGCTTTATGGGGGACGGCAGCTGCCTGAGATTCCTCACGGAGTCGGACATCTACTCCCTGCTGGGCAACGCGGTGGAGGCTGCCCGGGGACTGGAGGAGGAGAAGCGCCAGATCAGCATGATCATCCGGAGCAGCGGGGACCTGGTATCTATCAGCGTGACCAATTATTACCAGGGCCAGCTGCATTTTGAGGAGGACCTGCCCGTCACCAGCCAGCCCGACGCCGAGGACTTCCACGGCTACGGCATGAAGAGCATGCAGGCCATCGCCCAGAAGTACGGCGGCAAGCTGAAGGTCAAGGCGGAGGACGGCGTGTTCAAGCTGACCATCTGGCTGATCGACGGCAGCCGGCAGCCGGCGTAACGGCGCCACACGTCGGGCAGCGCCGCAGACGGGCGGAAAAGGCGAAAACTGCCCCACAATAGAGAGACCCCATAAAATACGAAAACCGAAATTTTTTGCCACACAAAACACCCATACCGGTCAGACATCGACCGGTATGGGTGTTTTTTTCTGCCAAAAATCAGAGCTGTATCGTAGTTCTGCGGGGGACAGATGTTTCTCTGGGACAGTGCGACCGAGGAGCGCTTATTGCAATTCGTGCAAAAAATCTGCGGATTGTGCAGGGTTTGCTGTGGAAAATAGATAATTCGAATATAATACACATGGCTCGAAACGGGTCATATTACGAGGAAGGAGAGTTATTCATGAAGAGAATCGTTCCCTTGCTGCTCTCGGCAGCCATGCTCGTCTCCCTGGCAACCTCCTGTACCAATACGGGGGATACGCCCTCAACGCAACCGACCACATCCCCCAGCCCCTCCCCCACGGAGAGCGCGACCACCCTTCAGGACGGCTACATCCCCGCGCCCTATACGGCGAGCAACGAGGATGAGCTGACCGCTGAGTTCCTCGACCCCGTGTTCTATGAGAACGAGGACGGCCCCACCATCGGCGTGACCCTGCTGGGCGTCATCGTTCAGGACGGCAAGTACTTCCGCGACCTGGACAACGACCAGGAGCTGGACGACTTCGAGGACTGGCGTCTGGACGCCGAGACCCGCGCCCAGGCCATGGCCGCAGCCATGACGGATCACCAGCTGTCCTATCAGCTCCTCAACGTCATGGCGTACAGCCCCAAGAGCACCAAGACCGCCGACGTGGTGGATGAGAACGGCGAGCCTGTCTGGACGCTGATCTACCCCGCTCAGGGCGGCTTCGGCGGCGGCGATGAGGACCCCGACGCCACCAACATCGAGTACCTGCAGACCTCCGGCATGCGCAACTTCGTCCTGCGTAGCAACCCGGAGACCGAGGTGGCCGTGTGGTTCAACAACGGCCTGGAGCAGTTCAGTGAGTACGAGGCCGTCACCAGCGGTGAAGTGGCCGTCCCCTACCTCACCTTCACCAACCCCATCAGCCACGGCCTGCCCAACTCCGAAGGTGTGGCCGCCGCGTCCCTGGGCGACGGCAATGCCGACGCCGTGCTGGAGGACGCCCAGTATGACCGCCAGGTCATGTGGGCCAAGGGCGTGGAAGCCCTCTACGGTCCCCAGATCGACCTGGTGACCGCCCCCCGCTGGTCCCGCAACTCCACCACCTACGGCGAGCGGGTGGACATGGCGGAGGAGATCGCCAGCAACCTGGTCATTGGCTATCAGAACGGCGACCAGGGCATGGTGGAGGGCAGCGTCCTGCTGACCGTGAAGCACTTCCCCGGCGACGGCGCCGCCTACAACGGCTTTGAGAGCCATGGCTACACCGGCCGCTACCGCGTCTACTCCACCGAGAACTCCCTGGCCAACTACCAGCTCAAGCCCTTCATCGCCGCCTTTGAGGCCGGCGCCGCCGGCGTCATGCCCGGCTACTCCCAGCCCGCTGACGACCCCCGCACTGCGCCCCAGTCCATTACCTACAACGGCGAGACCTATGACATCCGCCTGGGCGGCTACGGCAACGCCTTCAACGAGGACGTGCTGCAGTACCTGCTCCGGGAGGTTCTGGGCTTTGACGGCCTCATCAACTCTGACTCCGTCAGCCAGAGCAACGCCCACGGCGTGGAGGACATGTCCGGCTATGACCAGACCGTCCTCTTCGTAAAGGCCGGCTGCGACGCCGGCGTGTTCAGCGCCGCCGGCCAGATGGGCGGCATGGCCATCAGCCCCGAGCTGATCGAAGAGGCCCTCACCAACGGCGACCTGACCCGCGAGGAGCTGGAGCTGGCTGCCTACCACCGCCTGCTGCCCCAGATGCAGAGCGGCAACCTGGACAACCCCTACCGCGACCTGGAGGAGAGCGTGGCCACCGTCAATGAGGTGACCCCCAAGGTGGAGTCCCTGGCCGAGGAGATGAACCTGAAGTCCGTGGTTCTGATGAAGAACTCCGACGCCACCCTGCCCCTGAGCGACACCAGCGTGAGCGTGTATGTCCACGGCTTCAACCAGGACGATGACGCTGACGTCAGCGGCATGGTCGCCGCCCTGGAGGGCGCCGGCTTCACCGTGGTGGACGACTACACCCAGGCCGACGTGGCCTACCTGCGTGTGGATCCCAGCATCGTGGGCCAGGGTTCCAGCGAGCTGGCCATTCTGGATCTGGCCGAGGACGTGGAGACCCCCATCTATGACGACAACGCCAAGCGCACCGACGACACCGCCCTGGTCACCACCGTGGCCAGCATGGACGAGTTCCAGGAGATCGCCGACGCCGTCCACGCCAACGGCGGCAAGGTGGTGGGCGAGATCGACGCCTCCAACGCCTGGATCCTGACCAACATGGAGCCCTACTGCGACGCCCTGTTGGGCACCTTCAGCACCAGCGACGACGCCGTCGTCCAGGTGGTGACCGGCGCCTATAATCCCACCGGCAAGCTGCCCGTCACCATGGTGGCCGACGCCTCCGTCATCGCCCTGGTGGAGACCGAGCTGGAAGGCGAGATGTGGGATATCTGCGTCTCCCCCAACGACGTGCCCGGCTATGAGAAGGAGCAGTACATGGACGCCGACGTGCTGGCCGCTTCCCCCTCCGGTTCCTACGCCTATCAGGACTCCGACGGCAACTTCTACTGGTCTGATTTCGGCCTGAGCTACTAATTTCAGCCCTTCGTCCGGGCCCATGCCCGGCGGAACCCATGGGGCAGGCCTCTGGTCTCAGAGGTCTGTCCCCGTGTGGTTATTCCAACCCCATGCTATATGACAAAAGGAGCGTATTAAAATGAAAAAGATTCTCAGTCTCTGCCTGGCCCTGTGCCTGATGACCCTCGCCGGCTGCACCAGCGAGCCCGCCCCCAGCGACAGCACCCAGCCCTCCGACAGCGCCCAGGTGAGTACCCAGCCCTCCGACAGCGCTCAGCCCGCTGTGGAGCCCAGCGACAGCGCCCAGCCCTCCGAGGACGAGGAAGTCGCCGCCACCCCCGACCCCAGCGCCCCCGCCACCCAGCTGTTCTACAGCAGCGATGTATCCGAGATGGAGGGCAGCTGGACCCTGTCCCAGGTCTATGTGGGCGGCGAGACCTTTGACGCCGTGGACAACGCCGCCACCCTGGCCATCACCTTCTCCCTGGACCCCTCTGAGCTGGTGGACGATGCCGCCTACATCCACAACCAGGTCTATAACCTGACCGGCGACCTGACCTTCGGCGTGGCCGGCATCAACGACACCCTGTCCGCCGACGGTCTGGACGGCTATCGCGGTTCCACCGCCTGGTCCGACTTCCCCCAGGGCGAGGTGGTCACTGAGGGCGAGTTCTACAAGCAGCCCGGCCCCGCTACCATGCGCTTCCAGGACGTGGACGCCTACGGCCTGTTCCTGGACCAGCTGGCTACCGGCGCTCCCGCCGATGTGGAGACCACGGAGCGCACCCTTGTCATCGGCATCAACAACCAGGGGCAGCTTCTGCTGGGCGCCAGCGAGGAGCACCTGGAGCGCCCGGGCACTGAGGGCGACTGGACCTACTGCCTGATCTTCGACAAGGCCGCGTAACCGATTCCACCTCCCGTACCCCATCACCTGGTCATTTCCCGGCCGGACAGGAGCGAGCTCCTGTCCGGCTGTCGAGAGGAGCGTTTTCTATGAAGACATCCAAAAAAGCGCCCGGT
This sequence comes from Pseudoflavonifractor intestinihominis, assembly GCF_040096055.1. Lineage (NCBI taxonomy): Bacteria > Bacillati > Bacillota > Clostridia > Eubacteriales > Oscillospiraceae > Pseudoflavonifractor > Pseudoflavonifractor intestinihominis. Next base: position 68,125 of record NZ_JBBMFK010000008.1, on the reverse strand, counting down.
TTCTATGTGACCCTCTTCTCCTGCGTGCTTGCCATCGTGTCCGCCGTATGCTACGGCGTGATTTTCCGGGAGATCGAGTACAAGGAGCCGGTATTTGACCTGCGGATCTGCATCATCATGGCGGCCGCTGGCGTGGTCGCCGCCGTCCTGCTGTTTGTGAATGAGCGTACCGCCGGCTTTGCCCCGGCCCTGCTCTGCCTGGGCAGCGGCATTTCCCTTATGCTCTTCATCAAGATCGCCATCTGGCCCGTCTCCGATACCATCTACGGAATCGAGCCCTTCCCCGCTTTTACCCAGCTGGTGGCCTGTGCCGTGCTGCTGGTGGTCACCCTGGTGGTCTCCGAGGTGGTACTGTACATGAAAAAGTACCGTTCTGCCTGATGGAAAGAACGCGCAGAGAGGAGAACTTCCGATGAAATCCTCAAAGAAAAGAACACTCAAGAAAATTTTTGCCAACGTCACCGTGGGCCTGCTGATCCTGGTCTACTTCGCCAACACCATTGCGGGCCAGTTCTCCGGTCAGATCAACAGCTTCCTGGGCACCTCCACCTCCATGACGGTGACGGAGGGAGACGACGCTTCCAGCGAATATGTGCGCTACTACGAGTCTGTGTTTGACTCCGTGGCCGACCTGAAGGCGGCCGGTCTGGCCAAGGCGGAGGAGGCCGAGGCCGAGGGCGCGGTGCTGCTGAAGAACGACGGCGTGCTGCCCCTGAAGAACCCCGAAGTCTCCCTGTTCGGCGCCACTGCTACCGCTCCCGTGTACGGCGGCACCGGCTCGGGCGCGGTGAATACCGCCGATGCCCCCACCTATGTGGACGCCCTGACCGAGAGCGGCCTGACCGTGACTAACGAGGCCCTGCTGGACTGGTATGCGGAGGAAGAGTATGGCCGCACTTTCTCCTCCAGCGGCGAGGAGATCAACGAGGCCCGGTGGAACTCCATCGCTGAGAGCGACGCGGCCTCCACCTTCGGCAACGGCGAGGTGGCCATCTTCGTCGTGGGCCGTGTGGGCGGCGAGGCCAACGACCTGAAGAGCACCAACCATGTGGACGGCGGCACCAACCCCCTGGGCGCCGACGTGCCTGAGAACTCCGATTACCTGATGCTCAACCGGAACGAGCTGGGCATCCTGGAGGGACTGAAGGGCCTCAAGGATGAGGGCAAGATCAGCGGCATCGTGGTGCTGTTCAACAGCGCCAACCCGGTGTCCGCCGCCTTCCTGGACGACGAGGTCTACGGCATCGACGCGGCCGTGTGGATCGGCTCGGTGGGCCAGAGCGGCCTGTACGCTGTGGGCGACATCCTCAGCGGCGCGGTGAACCCCTCCGGCTCCCTGCCCGACACCTGGTGGACCAACAATCTGCTGGACCCCGCCATGTCCAACTTCGGCGTCTATACCTACACCAACGCCGGCGACTACACCTATGCCTCCAGCCCTGCCAAGTTCACCAGCTACGTGGTCTACCAGGAGGGCATCTACGTGGGCTACCGCTACACCGAGACCCGGTATGAGGACGCGGTCCTGGGTACCGCGGGCGTGGGGGACTATGTCTACGACGACGTGGTGGCCTATCCCTTCGGCTACGGCCTGAGCTACACCACCTTTGACATGAGCGACATGCAGGTGGAGAAGAGCGGCCAGGGCACCGACGCGGCCTACACCGTGACTGTCACTGTCACCAACACCGGTTCTGTGGCCGGCAAGAAGGCGGTGCAGGTGTACGCCCAGAAGCCCTACACTGACTACGACAAGGAGAACCAGATCGAAAAGGCAGCTGTGGAGCTGGTGGGCTACGGCAAGACCGGCCTGCTGGAGCCCGGCGCCAGCGAGACCGTGACGGTCACCGTGCCCGAGTATTTCCTCACCAGCTATGACGCCATGGGCACCGGGGTGTACATCCTGGAGGACGGCACCTACTACCTCACTGCGGCGGACGACAGCCACGAGGCCATCAACAACACCCTCTCCGCCAAGGGCTACACCACTGCCGACGGCATGACCGCCGACGGCAACGCCGACCTGGTGTACGCCGCGGACTACACCTTTGACGCCCAGACCTACGCCCAGGCCTACGGCACCGGCAACGACGTCACCAGCCTCTTTGCCTCCGCGGACATCAACCGCTACGAGGGCAGGGGGGACAACAGCGTGACCTATGCTTCCCGCAGCAACTGGGAGGGCACCCTGATGCTCTGGGCCGACGAGAACGCCGACGGCGAGAACGACAACTATGTGAAGCTGTCCATGACCGACCAGATGTATGAGGACACCATTCTGGACGCGTCCGACCTGCCGGAGAACGACGACCAGTGGCCGGTAATGGGCTCTACTGAGACCAACTACAGCCTGATCCAGCTGCTGCAGAACGAGGACGGCAGCGAGATTGCCTACGACGACCCCATGTGGGACGACCTGCTCAACCAGCTGACCTACGAGGACCTGTCCCGTCTGTGCGCGGTGGGCCTGCGGATGACGGTCTCTCTGGAGTCCATCGGCATGCCTGAGACCCTGGACCACAACGGCCCCTCCGGCGTGACCCAGAAGTACTCCGCCGGTCCCAACGGCTACGCCAACCAGACCAACGACCCGGACAAGGAGCAGACCGGCACCTGCTACCCCTGCAACGGCATCCTGGCCGCCACCATGAACGACCAGCTGGTGCAGGAGGTGGGCGAGCTCATCGGTGAGGACGCCATGTGGGCGGGCTACGCCGGCTTCTACGGCAGCGGCCTGAATATCCACCGCACCCCCTACGCCGGCCGTGTGTTTGAGTACTACTCCGAGGACGGCATCCTGACCGGCCTCATCGACACCTACGAGACCATCGGCATCCAGTCCAAGGGCGTGTATGTGTACAACAAGCACTTCGCCCTCAACGACCAGGAGCTGCAGCGGCAGGGTCTGGGCACCTGGTGCAACGAGCAGGCCATGCGGGAGATCTATCTGCGGGCCTTCGAGCTGCCCATCGTCAACGCCGACGCCAAGTGCGTCATGACCGCCTTCAACCGTATCGGCGCGGTGTGGTCGGGCGCCTGCTCTGAGCTGCTCACCGACTGGCTCCGGGGCGAGGCCGGCATGACCGGATTTGCCGTCACCGACATGTTCGAAGGCGACTACATGAGCAAGGCCCACGAGGTGCTGGCGGGCAACGACATCCCCGATAACTTCCCCGGCACCACCGGCACCGGCGTGGATACCGCCTCCAGCGGGGACCTGGGCTTTGAGTTCGCGGCCTACGGCCCCGACGGAGAGACCCCCAACGCCCAGATCGCCCAGGCCATGCGTGAGTCCGCCCACCGCATCCTGTACACCGTGCTCCACTCCCGGGGCATGGACGGCATCGGCGCCAATACCCGCATCGTGACCGTCACGCCCTGGTGGCAGATGGCCCTCAACGTGGCCCAGATCGCGCTGGCAGTGCTGAGCGTGGTGGCCGTGGTGGTGCTGGTGGCCGACATGGTGCCCCGCAAGCAGAAGAACGCCAAGCAGTAAGGCAGGGAACGGGACGGCCCGGTACCCCTGAGGGAACGCTGTCCGCCGCAAGCAGCTGATGCCGTGCGGCGGACAGCGCCCATTCCCTTGCTCCGCTTTATTGCGCGGACAGGTAAAAAACATTACAATAATAACCAGAAATTAGCAGCGCCCGGACCCGGACGGAGCCGGCGCCTGCAAAGCTCCACGGACAGGAAAGAAGGAGAGGCTCGATGCGGAACAGCATTTGTTTAAACCGGAACTGGACCTTTTACGGTCCCAAAGGTACGCCGGAGGCAGTGGATCTGCCCCACACCTGGAACGCGGTGGACGGACAGGACGGCGGAAACGACTACTGGCGCGGCACCTGCACCTATGAGAAGACGTTTCCCATGCCGGAGTTTGACCCGGACACCCAGACGGTGTACCTGGAGTTCCGGGGGGTGAACGCCTCCGCCGACGTGGAGCTCAACGGGAAGCCTGTGACCCACCACGACGGCGGCTACTCCACCTTCCGGGCGGAGGTGGCCGGGCTGCTCCAGGCGGAGAACCACATGACCGTCCGGGTGGACAACAGCGTCAACGACCGTGTGTACCCCCAGAAGGCGGACTTCACCTTCTACGGCGGCATCTACCGGGACGTGGTGCTGCTGGTGGTGAGCAAGCACCACTTTGATCTGGATTTCTTCGGCGGTCCCGGTTTGCGCATCACGCCCGCCCTGGACGGCGCCACCGGCAAGATCCGGGTGGAGAGCTGGACCAACGTGGAAAGCCCCGCCGTGGAGGTGACCCTCACCGACGCGGAAGGGAACACCGTGGCTGTCGGCCAGGGCACCGACGTGACCCTGGACATCCCCGGCGTGCACCTGTGGGACGGCGTGAAGGACCCCTATCTCTATACCGCCACCCTGCGGCTGGTGGAGAACGGCGCTGTAGTGGACGAGATCTCCAGTACCTTCGGCGTGCGCACCTTCCGGGTGGACCCCAAGGAGGGCTTTTTCCTCAACGGGCGGCCCTATCCCCTCCACGGCGTGTCCCGCCACCAGGACCGGAAGGGCCTGGGCAACGCCCTGACCAGGGCCCACCACGACGAGGACATGGCCCTCATCCGGGAGATCGGCGCCAACACCATCCGCCTGGCCCACTATCAGCACGACCAGTACTTCTACGACCTGTGCGACCAGTACGGCATGATCGTCTGGGCGGAGATCCCCTATATCTCCGAGCATATGCCGGGTGGTCGGGACAACACCATCAGCCAGATGAAGGAGCTCATCATCCAGAACTACAACCACCCCTCCATCGTCACCTGGGGCCTGTCCAACGAGATCACCATCTCCACCAGGGACAAGGCGGACATGCTGGACAACCACCGGGTCCTCAACGACCTGTGCCACACCATGGACCCCACCCGGCCCACCACCCTGGCCTGCTACGCCATGTGCGGCCCCTTCAACCGCTCGGCCCATATCTCCGACCTGGTGAGCTGGAACCTGTACCTGGGCTGGTACGTGCCCGGGCTGTTCCTCAACGACCTGTGGATATCCTTCTTCCACCTGGTCTACCCCAAGCGGTGCCTGGGATTTTCGGAGTACGGCTGCGAGGGCATGCCCAACCTCCACGCCTCCCACCCCCGCCGCGGGGACCACACCGAGGAGTATCAGGCCATTTACCATGAGTTCATGCTCAAGTGCTTCCAGCGCCACCCCTATATGTGGAGCACCCACGTGTGGAACATGTTCGACTTTGCCGCCGACGCCCGGGACCAGGGCGGCGAGCCCGGCATGAACCACAAGGGGCTGGTCACCTTTGACCGCAAGATCAAGAAAGACAGCTTTTATCTCTACAAGGCCTACTGGAGCGACGAGCCCTTTGTCCACCTCTGCGGCAGCCGGTACACCGACCGGGCCGAGCAGGTGACCACCGTGAAGGTCTACTCCAACCAGAGCCAGGTGTCCCTCTACTGCAACGGCAAGCTGGTGGAGACCAAGACGGGGGATAAGGTCTTTACCTTCCGGGTGCCCCTGAATGGCCCCGTCAAGCTGGAGGCCCGGGCCGGTCAGTGCCGGGACGCCATCCATATCCGGCGGGTGGAGCGTCCCAACGACGCCTACCGCCTGAAAAAAGGGAAGAGCTCCAGTGCCAACTGGGTATGAGACTCATTGCAAGGGAACCCATCATTTTGAAAGAAGAAGGAGATGCCATGTGAAGAACCATACCCATGATCCTTCCGGAAGCGGGTTGAACCGGGCCAAGCCCTATCAGCTGGTCCTGTTCCCCCTCAATAACGGCGCAACCAACGTCTATTTCATCCTGATTCTGTCCTATGTGGCCCAGTTTGGCTCCAGCATCCTCCATCTGGGCGTGTTTGCCTCCATCATGGTCACGGTCATGCGGGTGTGCGACGCCATCACCGACCCCATCATCGGCGCCATGATGGACCGCACCAACACCAGAATCGGCAAATTCCGGCCCTTTATGATTTTGGGCAGCGTGGTCATGGCCCTGAGTGTGGTGGCCCTCTACATCCTGCTGCCCTTTATCCCCGAGACCATGATGCCCCTGCGCTACGTGGCATTCACCGTGGTCTACTTCATCTGGGTTCTGGGCTACACCTTCCAGACCTCTGTCACCCGCGCCGGCCAGACCGTCCTGACCAACGACCCCAACCAGCGCCCCATGTTCACCATCTTCAACACCGTGGGCTCCCTGCTGGGCATGGGCATCATGCAGTTCCTTATCCCCCCTGGTCAAGGCCATGTATGACGTGAAGGACGCCGCCGGCAACGTCATCACCTCCGGCTACGCCAACCCCATGGTCTACCGCATCATCACCCCCATCGGCATCGGCATCTCGGTGCTGCTCACCATCCTGGCCATCATCGGCATCGCCGAGAAGGACCGCCCCGAGTTCTACGGCCTGGGCGTACTCGGAGAACGTGAAGCTCTCCGAGTACGCCCAGATCATCAAGGCCAACAAGCCCATGCAGCGCCTGATGGTGGCCGGCGCCGGCTGCAAGCTGGCCCTGGCCATCGCCACCAACACCACCGTGCTGCTGGCCCTGTACGGCATTGTCATGGGCAACTACAACTCCCTGTACCTGCCCATGATGGTGCTGGGCTATGTGTACGCCGTCCCCTTCTTCCTGCTGTCCATGCGCACCAGCCAGAAGAAGGGCCAGCGGGCCTCCCTCATCCGCTACGTCTCCGTGGCCCTCATCTGCTACGTGGGCGTGCTGGTGCTGCTGCTGGTCAACAGCCACGGCAATCCCAGCCTGACGCTCTCCTTCCCCTTCAAGGGCGGCGGAGCCATCAACCTGTACACCATCCTGTTCATCGTGTTCTTCGGCGTGGGCTACGGCACCTACTACGCCACCGCCGACATGCCCATCCCCATGGTGGCCGACTGCTCGGACTACGAGACCTACCGCTCCGGCAAGTATATCCCCGGCATCATGGGCACCATGTTCTCCCTGGTGGACAAGCTGGTGTCCTCCCTGGCCCAGACCCTGGTGGCCTTTATCTTCCTGGCCTGCGCCGGCCTGTCTGAGCTGCCCGACGACAGCACCCCCTACTCCATGGGCATCAAGGTGGCTGTCATCATCATGTTCTGCGTCATTCCCATGCTGGCCTGGGGCGCCACCCTGCTGGCCATGAAGGGCTACACCCTCACCGGCGCCAAGATGAAGGAGATCCAGGCGGTCAACGCCGCCCGCAAGGCGGCCATCGAGCAGGGCATGTCCCTGGAGGAGGCCATGGAGCGGTACCAGACCGTGGACCAGGTGCCCGAACAGCTGCGAAACTGAACTGAAAGGGAGAAAAAAACTTGAATACCTTTCTGACCGACGATTTTCTGCTGGACACGGAGACCGCCAAGGCCCTGTACCACACCTACGCCGCCTCCATGCCCATCGCGGACTACCACTGCCACATCGACCCCAAGGACATCTGGGAGGACAGGCGCTTTGAGAACATCACCCAGATCTGGCTGGGGGGCGACCACTACAAGTGGCGGCTCATGCGCTCCAACGGCGTGGAGGAGAAGTACATCACCGGCGACGCCTCCGACTATGAAAAGTTTGAGAAGTTCGCCCAGACCCTGCCCCGGGCCATCGGCAACCCCATGTACCACTGGTGCCACCTGGAGCTGAAGAACTACTTCGGCTACACCGGCGTGCTCAGCGGCGAGACTGCCCGGGAGGTGTGGGAGCTGTGCAACCACAAGCTGAAAAACGACCCGGCCATGAGCGCCCGGGGGCTGATTCTGGGCAGCAATGTGGCCATGGTGGGCACCACCGACGACCCGTGCAGCGACCTTATCTGGCACGAGAAGCTGGCGGGGGATAAATCCTTCCCCGTGCAGGTGTGCCCCAGCTTCCGGCCCGACCCGGCGGTGAATCTGCACAAGAGCGGTTTTGCCGCCTATCTGGAGCAGCTGGAGCAGACCACCGGCCGCACCATCGCCACCATCGAGGATATGCGGGCCGCCCTCAGCGACCGCATCGCCTTCTTTGACGCCCACGGCTGCCGCTCCGCCGACCACGGCCTGGACTATGTCATGTGCCGCCAGGTGTCCGACGAAACCGCCACCGCCGCCATGAACAAGGCTCGGGCGGGGGAGACCCTCACCCGGGAGGAGGCCGAGGGCTACCAGACCGCGGTGATCCTCCACTGCGCCCGGGAGTACCGGAAGCTGGGCTGGGTCATGCAGCTCCACTTCAGCTGCATGCGCAACCCCAACAGCCGCATGATGGCCCAGCTGGGGCCGGACACCGGCTTTGACTGCATCGCCGTCACCGACAGCTGCGCCGCCACCTACCGCCTCATAGACGCCCTGGAGCGGGAGGGCAATCTGCCCAAGACCGTGCTGTACAGCCTGAACCCGGCGGACAACGCCTGGATCGACACCCTGCTGGGCGCCTTCCAGGGCCCGGAGACGGCGGGCAAGATCCAGCACGGCAGCGCCTGGTGGTTCAACGACCACAAGACCGGCATGACCGAGCAGCTGACCAGCCTGGCCAACCTGAGCGTGCTGGGCAACTTCATCGGCATGCTCACCGACAGCCGCAGCCTGCTCAGCTACGCCCGGCACGAGTACTTCCGCCGGGTGCTGTGCGCCCTGCTGGGCCGCTGGGTGGAGAACGGGGAGTACCCCCGTGACCTGCCCGCCCTGGGCCGCCTGGTGCAGGACATCTGCTTCAATAACGCCAAACGCTACTTTAATCTTTAATCATAAGGAGAACACAATGAAACTCTCGTTTCGCTGGTACGGAGAGAGCGACCCCATCTCTCTGGAGTATATCCGCCAGATTCCCGGCATGCGCAGCATCGTCACCGCTGTGTACGACGTCAAGCCTGGCGAGGTCTGGCCCGAGGAGAGCCTGGCGGCCCTGAAGAAGGACTGCGAGGACAACGGCCTGGTGTTCGACGTGGTGGAGTCCATCCCCGTCCACGAGGACATCAAGCTGGGCCGGGGCGACCTGGACCACCTGCTGGAGGTCTACTGTGAGAACATCCGCCGCTGCGCCAAGTACGGCGTCAAGTGCGTGACCTACAACTTCATGCCCGTCTTTGACTGGACCCGCACCCAGCTGGACAAGAAGGCCCCCGACGACCCCCCGTACCCCATCTTCGGCCTGCCCCGCATCATCACCTGCGAGGCCAACCTGGACCGGTTCCTCAAGCTGGTGGACTCTCCCGCCAACTGCCTGTGCCTGTGCACCGGCAGCCTGGGCTGCGCCAGGAGCAACGACGTGGTGGCCATGGTGCGCAAGTACTCCGCCATGGGCCGCATCGCCTTCATGCACATCCGCAACGTGAAGATCATGGAGGACGGCTCCTTTGAGGAGCGGGCCCACCTGTCCAGCTGCGGCAGCCTGGATATGTACCAGATCGTCAACGCCCTGGTGGAGACCGGCTTTGACGGCTACGTCCGGCCCGACCACGGCCGCATGATCTGGGGCGAGACCGGCAAGCCCGGCTACGGCCTGTACGACCGCGCTCTGGGCGCGGCCTACATCAACGGCCTGTTCGAGGCCTGCGAGAAGGCAAAGAAATAATCTTTTTCTGAAAGAAGGAGCTTTATTATGATCAATCTGCCTCTGAATGTGGATTTTACCGGCAAGGTCGTCGTGGTGACCGGCGCCGGCGGCGTGCTGTGCGGCGAGATGGCCCGTGCCTTCGCCCAGGCGGGCGCCAAGGTGGCCGCCCTGGACCTGAACGAGGACGCCGTGAAGAAGCTGGCCGATGAGTGCAAGGCCGAGGGCTATGTCTGCGAGGGCTACAAGGCCAACGTGCTGGAGATCGAGGCTCTGGAGGCCGTCCACGCCCAGGTGCTCCAGGACCTGGGTCCCTGCGACATCCTCATCAACGGCGCCGGCGGCAACAACCCCCGCGCCACCACCGACAACGAGTATCAGCACGAGGCCAAGGAGGGCCAGAAGACCTTCTTTGACCTGGAGCCCAGCGGCGTGGACTTCGTGTTCAAGCTGAACTTCCAGGGCACCCTGCTGCCCACCCAGGTCTTTGCCAAGGACATGGTGGACAAGCAGCACGGCTGCATCCTGAACATCTCCTCCATGAACGCCTACATCCCTCTGACCAAGATCCCCGCCTACTCAGGCGCCAAGGCCGCCGTCTCCAACTTCACCCAGTGGCTGGCCACCCACTTCGCCGGCAGCGGCATCCGCTGCAACGCCATCGCCCCCGGCTTCCTGGTGTCCAACCAGAACCGGAAGCTCCTCTTCAACGAGGACGGCACCCCCACCCCCCGTACCGCCAAGATTCTGGCCGGCACGCCCATGAACCGGTTCGTGGAGAGCGACGAGCTGCTGGGCGGCGTGTTCTTCCTGTGCGACGACAAGGCCGCCAGCGCCATCACCGGCGTGGTGCTGCCCATCGACGCGGGCTTTGCCGCCTACTCCGGAGTGTAACAGGTCATGGCGCTTCACGTTATGGACGAGGCAGCGCGGTGCCTGGGCTGTAAAAAGCCCAGGTGCCGGGAGGGCTGCCCCATCGGAACCAATATCCCGGAGGTCATCCGCCTGCTGAAGGAAGGCAAGCTGGACGAGGCGGGCTGGATGCTCTTTGAGAACAATCCGCTGACCACCGTCTGCTCCCTGGTGTGCAACCACGAGAGCCAGTGCGAGGGGCACTGCATCCGGGGCATCAAGGAAGCGCCGGTCCACTTCTCCATCATCGAGAACTACATCTCCACCACCTACGCCAACAAGATGGTGAAGGGCCCCGCGCCGTCCAACGGCCGCCGGGCCGCCGTCATCGGCGCGGGCCCCGCAGGCCTGACCATCGCCATCATTCTGGCCCGGTACGGGTACCAGATGACCATCTTCGACGGCCGGGACAAAATCGGCGGCGTCATGCGGTACGGCATCCCAGACTTCCGCCTGCCCGACGCCGTGCTGGACGACATCGCCTACCGCCACCTGGAGCTCAAGGGCATCAAATTCCGCCCCAACACCTACATCGGCAACACCCTCACCATTGACGACCTGTTCCGGGACGGCTATGAGAGCGTGTTCGTGGGCGCGGGGCTGTGGCGGCCCAACCGGCTGAACATCAAGGGCGAGAGCCTGGGCCACGTGAGCTACGCCATCAACTACCTGGCAAACCCCGACGCCTTCCATCTGGGGGAGCGGGTGGTGGTCATCGGTACGGGCAACTCGGCCATGGACTGCGCCCGCACCGCCATCCGCAAGGGGGCCAGGCACGTGGTATGCGTGGCCCGGGGGGACGCCATCAGCGCCAGCCAGTACGAGACCAGCTACGCCAAGCTGGAAGGGGTGGACTTCCTCATGGACAAGGCCACCCTGGAGATCCGGGACGACGGCGTGGTGCTCTCCGACAACCAGAGGCGGGAGGACGGCTCCGTGGCCCCGCGGAGGGCACGGAGGAGCTCTACCCCTGCGACAGCGTCATCATCGCCGTCAGCCAGGGTGCGGAGAGCAACCTGGTCCAGACCACCCAGGGCATCGACACCAATGTAAAGGGCCTGCTCACCGTGGACGAGGACGGCCGCACCAGCCGACCCGGCGTGTTCGCCGCCGGCGACGCGGTCAACGGCGCCCGCACCGTGGTGGAGGCGGTTGCCAACGGCAAGCGGGTGGCCGAGGCCATGCACGCCTACATGCAGAGCCTGCCCATGCCCGAGCCAGACCAGTACGCGGACGTGCCTGTGGCCCGGGAGGCCCAGGTGCTCCAGACCCCTGCCGGGTCATAGACAAGATCTACTGCTGCTGAAAAGGAGCGTTATCAACATGAATGCCATGAATGAAGCCATTTCCAACATCGGCGTTGTGCCGGTGATCAAGCTCAACCACCCCGAGCGGGACGCCGCCGCCCTGGCCAACGCCCTGTGCGAGGGCGGCGTGCCCGTGGCCGAGGTGACCTTCCGGGCCGCCGGCGCCGCCACCGCCATCAAGCTGATGAGCCAGGCCCAGCCCGATATGCTGGTGGGCGCGGGCACCGTGCTCACCACCGGGCAGGTGGACGAGGCCCTGGCCGCCGGCGCCAAGTTTATCGTCACCTCTGGCCTGGACCCTGATATCGTGAAGTACTGCCAGGCCAAGGGCGTGCCCGTCTACCCCGGCTGCAGCTCCGCCACCGACTACCACACCGCCTTCAAGCTGGGCCTGGAGGTCGTCAAGTTCTTCCCCGCCGAGCAGTGCGGCGGCCTGGCCAAGATCAAGGCCCTCAGCGCCCCCTTCCCCATGTTCAAGGTCATGCCCACCGGCGGCATCTCCCTGAAGAACCTGAAGGACTACCTGTCCTGCCCGGTCATCTGCGCCTGCGGCGGCTCCTACATGGTCACCGCCGACCTGATCGACAACCAGAAGTGGGACGAGATCATCAACCTGTGCAGGGAGTCCGTGGCCATCGTGAAGCAGGTGCGGGGCAATGGCTGACTATGTGCTGGCCCATGTGGGCATCAACGGGGCCAACCCGGAGGAGGCCCGGCGGGCGGCCGCCCTGTTTGGCACACTCTTCGGCTTCACGGCCAAGGAGGGCAACAGCTCGGTCTTTGCCGGCAGCGGCATCGAGGTCATGAAGGAGCCCTACAAGGGCACCCACGGCCACATCGCCATCGGCACCCCCGATGTGGCGGCGGCCCAGGCGGAGCTGGAGGCCAAGGGCTTCACCTTTGACCCCTCCACCGCCAAGTACCTGCCCGACGGCACCCTCAACGCCATCTATCTCAGCGATGAAATCTGCGGCTTTGCTCTCCACCTGGTGGGCAGGAAGTAAGGCGCATACAGGAGGAATCCCGACCTATGAAAGTTGTTACCTTCGGCGAGCTGATGGTCCGGCTCCAGCCCTACAACTACGAGCGCTTTGTCCAGGCCGACCACCTGGAGTTCAGCTTCGGCGGCGGCGAGGCCAACGTGGCCGTGTCCCTGGCCAACTACGGCGCCCACGCCGTGTACGTCACCAAGCTGCCCGCCCACGCCATCGGCCAGGCGGCGGTCAACTCCCTGCGCCGGTACGGCGTGGACACCACCAAGATCGTCCGCGGCGGAAACCGGGTGGGCATCTACTACAACGAGAAGGGCGCCTCCCAGCGGGGCAGCGTGTGCATCTACGACCGGGCCCGCTCCGCCATCCAGGAGTCCCAGCCCTCCGACTTCGACTGGGACAGCATCTTTGAGGGCGCGGACTGGTTCCACTTCACCGGCATCACCCCCGCCCTGGGCCCCAACCTGGTGGACGCCTGCGAGGACGCCTGCAAGGCCGCCAAGGCCCGGGGCGTGAAGATCTCCTGCGACCTGAACTACCGGGGCAAACTGTGGACCCGGGACCAGGCCCGTGCGGCCATGACGCGCCTGTGCCAGTACGTGGATGTGTGCATCTCCAACGAGGAGGACGCCAAGGACGTGTTCGGCATCGAGGCCGAGGCCACCGACATCTACGCCGGTGAGATCAACCGTGAGGGCTACAAGTCCGTGGCCAAGCAGCTTGCCGACAAGTTCGGCTTTGAGAAGGTGGCCATCACCCTCCGGGAGTCCCACTCCGCCTTTGACAACGGCTGGAGCGCCATGCTCTACGATGTGGCCTCGGACGAGTACTGCTTCTCCAAGAAGTACGACCTCCACATCATCAACCGGGTGGGCGGCGGCGACAGCTTCGGCGGCGGCCTGATCTATGCCCTGCTGTCCGGCAAGTCCACCCAGGAGGCGGTGGAGTTCGCTGTGGCGGCCTCCGCCCTCAAGCACTCCATCGAGGGCGACTACAACATGGTCACCCTGCCCGAGGTGGAAAAATTGGCTGGCGGCGACGGCTCCGGCCGCATCCAGCGCTGAATATCAGACAAACAGGGCCGGCTGCATCAGCAGCCGGCCTTCCTTTTTATCTATGACAGAGAGGAGATGCAGGCCATGATACACCGCAATCCGCTGCTGAGTCCCCAGGGGGACACGGGGAAGTTCATCACCGTGGGGGAGATCATGCTGCGGCTCACACCCCCGGACTACGGAAAGATCCGGGTGGCCACCAGCTTTGAGGCCAGCCACGGCGGCAGCGAGGCCAACATCGCCCTGGCCCTGGCCAACCTGGGCGTGGACAGCACCTTTTTCACCGTGGTGCCCAACAACAGCCTGGGCAAGAGCGCGGTGCGCATGCTGCGCAGCAACGACGTTCACTGCACCCCCGTCATCCTCAGCACCCCCCAGGAGACCCCAACCCACCGGCTGGGCACCTACTATCTGGAGACGGGCTACGGTATCCGGCCCAGCAAGGTCACCTACGACCGGAAGCACAGCGCCTTTGCCGAGTACGACTTCCGCCAGGTGGACCTGCACGCCCTGCTGGAGGGCTTCGACTGGCTCCACCTCAGCGGCATCACCCCCGCCCTCAGTCCCTCCTGCGCCCGGCTGGTGCTGGACTGCCTGAAGGCGGGCCGGGAGCTGGGCATGACCATCAGCTTTGACGGCAATTTCCGCAGCACCCTGTGGAGCTGGGAGGAGGCCCGGGACTTTTGCACCAAATGCCTGCCCTATGTGGATGTTCTGCTGGGCATCGAGCCCTATCACCTGTGGAAAGACGAGAACGACCACAGCAGAGGGGACTGGAAGGACGGCGTGCCCTTCCAGCCCAGCCTGGAAGAGGAGAAGATGGTGTTCGACACCTTTGTGGCCCGGTACCCCAACCTGAAGTGCATCGCCCGCCACGTGCGCTACGCCCACAGCGGCAGTGAGAACAGTCTGAAGGCCTACATGTGGTACAAGGGCAAGACCTACGAGAGCCGCCTCATCACCTTCACCATCCTGGACCGGGTGGGGGGCGGCGACGCCTTTGCCAGCGGCCTCATCTACGCCATGCTGAAGGGCTGGAGTGCGGAGGAGACCGTCAACTTCGCCGTGGCCAGCAGCGTCATCAAGCACACCATCCACGGAGACGGCAATATCACTGACGACGTGGACACCATCCGCAGCATCATGAACCAGAGCTATGATATTAAAAGGTAAGGGACGCCGCAGTTCAAATCCAGAGCGGCAAAGCGAGGCTCCGGGCCACTGGCCCGGAGCCTCGTGCTTTTTTTCTGCGTAAGGTCCCCTCGCAGAGGAACTTTTACGCCTCTGTCCCTGTCAGCCGCGCCACCACCTGGCGCCACTCTTCGGTCCCCTGCCCCCGGAAAAGCCCGTCAAATTCAGGGGATACCCGGGTCAGGCGGGACAGACGCAGCCAGTGGAGTCGCAGCGCGTCCATGCCCAGAAAGTACCCCGTGGTGTACCGGATCCGGCTCAGATCAGTCCAAAGGGCTTCCCGAAGGAGCGCATGGTCGGCGCGGCGGTTCCGGGGGTCCCGGAGGGCGGCGGACAGAGCCTTTTCCAGCCGGGCGGCCGTGGGGATCTGCTGCTGGTAGAAGGTGCGGATGGCCGACTGGAAGGCCTCTGTCCGCAGCGGAACAGGCCGGACCGGAGCGTACTCGGCCAGCAGGATGATGGTGAACAGGTCGGGGGCATAGCCATCCTCTTTCTCCAGGCGGGCGTCGCACCGGCAGATATCCCAAGTCCCCCGGTAGCGGCGCTCCAGCTCCTGTTTCAGGGCGTCCCGGTCCCGCACCGCGCCCTGGATGTACAGCTCCGGCTCCTGCCGCTCCAGCAGCTCGTTGAGAAAGCGGATACGGCAGAGCTGGACGCCCTTTCCCTGGCCGGAGCAGGACCGGGCGGTGGACTCCCACAGAAAATCCAGCTCGGCCTGATTCAGGGCGGGGTCCGGGCCGGGGCCGGGCAGCGCCTCTTCCCCCTGGCCCAGCCGCACCTGACGCATCAGCAGCAGGGCGGACAGACGCCGGGCGGGGTAGGGCTGGAGCCCCCGCTGGATCTGGTAGATGCGCAGATAGAGCTGCCAGGCGTGGAGGGCGTGGCGGGGGTCGGCCAGGGCCTCCCGGGGGATGGGGCTGTGCAGGCCCGGGTTCTGCTGGAAAAAGGCCAGATCCGGGCTGTTCTCCAGCAGCTCCTGCTGGTTTTCGCAGAAGCACCCCAGCATGTTCAGCGCCGCGCCGGAGGCCCCCTCGTGAAAGGCCGCGTAGACGCTCAGCAGCTTGGCCACATAGGAGGCCTCCAGGAGGAAATGCACCGTCTCGCTGCCCATCCAGCCCCTGGCCTGGTAGTGGTCCAGCCGCAGCCTGGCCCGGTCGGCCAGGGCCAGGAGGGCGGGGAGCACCGGGCGGCTCTGGGGCAGAAGCCGCCCCAGCACCGGGTCTGCCTCGGGCCAGTCCCCGCCCCGGTCCGCCAGGCCATGGAGGGCCGTCCACACCTGGTCCGCCGTGGCCCGCTCCTCCGGCGGGACGGCGGACAGGGGCTGCTCGCCCGGGTCCTGGCCGTTGAGGAGGCGGGCGACCTGCTCCAGGTAGACCTTGGCCAGGCTGTGGTATCCGTCGGAGTTTTTGAACTCCGGGTGGTCCCGGTGGACCCGGATGGCCTCCCGCGCGGCCTCCGCCGCCTGGGCAAACCGTCCCTTCAGCCGGAGCTCCCGGGACTGCTCGCACAGGTCCAGCATGATGTACTCCACCCCCACCCGGCCGGAACAGGCAGGGTCCAGACAAGCCCGGAGGGCGGCGGCCCTTGTCAGCCACGCCCGCTGCTGGGGCAGTTCCAGTGCCGCGCACATCTCGGCGGCCAGGGTACACAGCAGGTAGCCGGAGAGACCGGCGCAGGGGGTGCTGTCCGGATGCTCCAGAATGCCCCGGAGTACATCCTCCCCGCCGAAGAGCACGCAGAGAAAGCCGTAGACCCGCCTGAGCATGGGGCGGTGGAGATAGTGGGCGGGGCAGTCCCAAAAGGGGCCCTCCATGGTCCCGTGGCCGGTGCGGTTCTGTTGGTAGGCGGCGTAGAACAGGTTGGCCATGTGGAGCATGGCCAGGCTGTCCCCCATGGCGTGGTTGACAAAGTGGTAGGCCCACTCCAGAGTGTCCGGGTCAAAGCTGCGGTGGAGGACGGCGGCGGCCTGCCCGGCGGCGAGCCCCTCCGCCGTCAGGGCTCCGCTCTGGGAGGCCAGGACCTCCAGCCCGCCGTGTTGATACTGGGGGAAGTGGCGCAGCATCTGCCGGAAGGCGAGGAAGCTGTCCCGGATGAGGCCCTCCACCCGCTGGCCGTCCACCGGGTCGGCGGCGGAGGGCACATAGTAGCTGTCGCACACCTGGTGGACCAGCATTCGGAAGGCCACCGCAGGCAGGGCGAACAGGAGGAAAAAGGCGTCCAGCTCGCTGCGCACGTCGTCCCCGGGGCAGCTCTCGCACCAGCGGCAGATCTGGACGCACAGATAGCGGTAAAAGAGGGCCTCCTGTCCGCTGCCCACTGCAGGGGAGAGCCACCGGTCCCGGATGCTCTGGAAGATGGGGGCATGGGCGTCCGAGAGAAAGCGCTGGGTGGAGCCGTACAGGGTGAGGAGAAAGGGGGTGTTCAGCCCCTCGCTGTCCTCCGTCTGGGCCTGGCCGCTGCGCCGCAGGTAGTCCAGCCGCTGGGCCCGGCCGATGGTCCGGATGCGGCAGGGGACGCCGCCCCGCCACAGGTTGGAAATGCCCCGCAGGCCCAGACGCCAGGCGGCGAGCTCCTCGGGGGGCAGCTTGCTGCTGACGATGATCCGCAGGGAGGGGAGGCGGCACAGGGCCACCAGGTCGTCGCACAGGGCCTGGACCCCCTCGGGGGCGGTGATCTCGTCCAGTCCGTCCAGAATGAGGAGCCGGCCGGACAGGTCCTCCCGGTCCGGCAGAAGGACGCCCTGGAGCTCCAGCCAGGTGAGCAGCCGGGGCCGTCCGTTTTCCTTTTGCAGGTTGCGCATCTCGTAGGCGGTATAGACCCGGCTGAGCGGGACGAAGATGGGCCGGAGGCGGGGCAGATACCGGCACAGCAGCCGCAGGGAGGTGGTCTTCCCGGCGCCGGACACGGCGCTGTCCTGCTCCCCGCACAGGAGGAACAGCCGGGCGGTATCCCAGCGCTCCAGAATCTGCTCCATGGGAGTGCTGCAGGGGCGGCCCCTGCCGGCGGGCAGGGTGCGGAAGGTCTGCCCCTCCACGGTCACGTCCGGGATCAGCTCGTCGGCGATCTCCTCCATATTCCACTGGAAAATGCCGTCGCTCCTGCTCAGGTCCCAGCGGGGCGGCGGGGGGGAGACGGCCCGGTCCCGGGGCCCGTCCTCTCCGGCCAGCCAGTGTGCCGCCGGGCTGTCCGCCGCGGGATAGCAGTCCTCGGTCAGCAGGGCCAGGACAAAGAGAAGGCTCAGCTGCCGGAGGGCCCGCTCCCGGCCCTCCGCCTGCCAGGAGACCGAGGGCCTGCCCATCTCCCGGCGGACGCCCTGGAACAGGTCGTCGATTTGGAGCGCCGCCGCGCCGCTCAGCTGGAAGCCGTCCCGGGCGCAGCTCTCGTCCAGCCGGTCCCGCACCTGCTGCAGGCGCAGAACCGGCTGCTTCCGGTACTGCTCCAGCAGCTGGTCCAGGTACTCCCTGCACACCTCCTGCTTTCCCGTCTCCCGGTACTGATAGCAGCCGTGCTGGAGGATGGACAGCTTGTTCTGGACGCTCTTTTTGGTCAGGCCCTTCTCACCCCGGAGAAGCTGGATATCAAAGACGGTCCCGCCGAACACCCAGTCCATGAGCGCGTCCATGGCGGGCGGCTTTCCCGCGCCCAGGATGGGTGGCCCGCCGGTGCACAGCGCCTCCCGCAGGCCCCACAGCGTCACGTGCCGCCGGGGCTCCGGGCCCACCCGGTCCAGCCGCTCCAGGACCTTCCGGCAGTGGTTGAGCTCCCGCTTCAGGGCATCCGCCCGGGCGGGAGAGGCGGAGCGGAGCTTCTCCTCCGTTCTGGCGAGCTCCTTGGCCAGGTCGGCGGCCACGCCCGCCTGAAAGTCCGCCAGCTTTTTGCCGTTTACCAGGCGTTCCCGCCAGGAGATGTCGCGCGTTCCGGGCATCACAACCCACGCTCCTTTCAAGCATCCCGACATGGTCGGGATGCTTTTTTGCGTATCAGGGCGAAAAAGCCGGAATTCGAGGGAGGGATGAACCCCATCTCTCCGCCGAAATTCCGGGGATTTTGACTGAATTTAGTGTACCATACAAATTTTTCTTCCGCAATCCCCGGTACGCGGACGGCGGCTTGTCCCGGACGGGTCCCGACTGCTTCCCGAACCGGCGGGTTGCGGGGGCGAACGGAGGGGAATAAGGTCACATCAGAGGGAAAAAGATGGATTTCTGCAGTTCCGCGCCGGAACTTTGCAGCACTTATGACAGCAAGGTGGAGATCCATGGCGATCAGCCTGTACAAGCAGATCCTGATGATGACCCGGAGAATGCCGGTATCCCTTGCGCCCCCGGCGTCCGACGGAGCCGTGGCCGCCTTCCGGCGGCACTGCCCACGGGCCCCGGATGTGCTCTATGAGCTGTGGGCCATCAGCGACGGCATGGAGCTCAACGCCCCGGGCACCGTGCTCTACAGCGCGGGAGAGGCGCTGAAGGAGCCGGTATTGGGCGGCTGCGTCCCGCTGGGCCGCATGTCCTTCGGCGATCCCCTCTACCTGGACGCCCGGGGGCAGGTGCTCCAAATAGATCGCAGGAACGGCGCGCTCTTCCAGACCTGGCCCACCCTTGTGGACTTCCTGGAGGAAGAGCGGAAGACGGCGGAGGGGCGGGGGAGGGCCCCTTGGGCGGAGTAGAGAACGGCGGAAGAGAGAGAAAAGGAGGGTGGAACATGTCCAAAGACCTGATCTGTGCCAATGGGGCGCCCTTCCGCAGGGCGGCCGTAGGTCCCATGGCCGGTGTGGACCCTGCCTGGAGACCCCTGGGGACGGCGTGCTGCACTGCGGGACGGTTCTGCATGGAGCAGCGGGCAAAGGCCAGGACAGTCCGGCCCTCCGCAGAGGCGGGATACCTGATGTCCCGTACCCTGCCGCAGCACCGTTCGGCCTGACGGGGCGTCGGAACAGCCCGGAACAGGAAAAAGGGTATGCACCTCAGTGCATACCCTTTTTCCGTCTGAAAAGCCGGCAGTGCCAGCCCTTTGCTATGCAGCGCGGCCGCTTCACGGCCGGGAGAGGTCACGCTTTCCCGGCGGAACCGCATATGTCGATGTAGTGTTCCAGGGTCTGCGTATACCCCTGGGCCAGCAGCGGGTACATCTTGTAGGCGCCCATGCCCATCAGGTTGTCCTGGGCGGTCAGGGCGGCGATGGCGCCCCGCTTCAGGTCGTTGGAGATGTTCAGCTTGCAGATGCCCATCTTGCAGGCCCTGGACAGATTTTCATCTCCGGTGCCCGAGCCGCCGTGGAGGACCAGGGGCACAGGGACGGTCTCCCGCAGTTGCCGCAGCAGGTCGAACTGGAGCTTGGGGGTGCCCTTGTAGGGGCCGTGGGCAGTGCCGATGGACACCGCCAGGGTATCCACCCCGGTCTCGGCCACAAAGGAGGCCGCTTCGGCGGGGACGGTAAAGACGCTGCTGCCCGTACCCTCTCCCGAGTCGTCGGGACCGTCGGAGTTGGTGCCCACATGGCCCAGCTCGGCCTCCACGCCCACGCCCACGGCATGGGCGATTTTGACCAGTTCCTTTACCTGGGCCACGTTCTCCTCATAGGGCAGGGAGGAGCGGTCCACCATGATGTCGGTATATCCGGCGCGGATGGCCCAGACGGCCTCCTCATAGGTGGCGCCGTGGTCCTGACAGATGGCGATGGGCACCCGGGTGCGCAGGGCGATGTCCGTAATGATGCGGCCGAACATCATGATGTCGGGATTGACTTTAAACAGGGAGATGAGGATCAGGGGGGAATTCTTGGCCTCCGCCGCCGCGATGCAGGCGCGCACCGTGTGCTCGTTTTCCACCGCGGGGGCGGGGATGCAGTAGCCCTCCTGCCGGGCCTTCTGCATCAGGCCCACCATAGAGACCAGCATAGCCGCTCACACCTTTCTATTTCGTATCAGAATTTGATCATCACCCGGTAGGTGTCCATACTGCAGGCCCGCTCAAAGGCGGTGTCCGCGTCCTCCTTTTCATAGGACTCGGTGAGGAGGGGCCGCAGGTCCACGATCCCCTTGGAGAGGATGCGGGCGGAGGTGTCAAAGGACTTTACGCTGGGGCTCTTGGAGCCGGTGATCACGACCTCGGTGTTGTGGATGGCGTTGGGGCTGACCTGGATGGGCTCGTCGGGGTGGAGGGAACTGTACATCACGCACCGGCCCAGCGGAGCGGTCATGGCCACGGCCTGGGCCGCCAGCGCGGCAAAGGGCGTGGTGTTGAAGACCACATTGGCGCCCATGCCACCGGTGAGTTCCTTGACCCTGGCCACCACGTCCTCCTCCTTGGGGTTGAGGACCACGTCCGCGCCGTAACGGCGGGCCATCTCGGCCCGGTTGGGGTCGGGCTCGCTGAGAATGACCCGGGCGCCCGACATCTTGGAGGCAATGACATGGAGCATGCCCATGATGCCGCCGCCGATGACCGCCACGTCGTCCCCCAGCTCGATCTGGCCCCGCTCGATGCTGTTGAGCACACAGGCGAAGGGCTCCACAAAGACGGCCTGCTCATAGGGGGTGTCGTCGGCCAGGGGGTAGACCTGGTCCAGGTTTACGGCCAGATATTCACCCAGACCGTTGGGGTTCAGGCTGCCGGCGGAGGCGGCGGACTTGGCGTAGGCCCCGGTGCACAGGTTCTCCTGTCCGTGGCGGCAGTAGTAGCAGGTGCCGCAGGACTGGAGCACCCGGACCGCCACCTTTCGGCCCAGCGGCCAGGCGGCGGCGTCCACGCCGGGACCCAGCTCCTCAATGACGCCGGCGCACTCGTGGCCGCCCACATAGGGCAGGGCCTTTTTGGTGACCTGGGTAAACACCCGCTGCTCAAAGGTGCACAGGGCGCAGGCGTGGATGCGGATGAGCACCTGCCCTGGGCCGGGCACCGGCTTTTCGATGTCAAAAACCCCGGTCTTTCTGGGGCCCGTAATGGCGACAACCTTCATTTCAGATCCTCCTCATTGATTCCGTAGTATGCCTGAAGATAGAGGTCCCGCAGGGAGTCGTCCCCCCGGAAGCCGCGAATCCAGTAGATATGTCCGATGGCCTTGACCATTTCAATGTACTCCGGCAGCTTGTCCAGGAACTCCTGCTCCGGCACACCGGCATCCCGGATGGTCTTGGGCATACCCAGCAGGTCGTACATCTCCCAGATGCGCCCCACCAGAGCCCGCTGCTTTTCCTCCGGGCTGCCGCCGGGGATGCCCAGCTGCTCGGCCAGGGGCAGGTAGTGGTTTTCCGGCAGCAGGTAGAGCATGGTGTAGGGCAGGAAGATGCCGATGATCTCGCCGTGGGGGATGTGGTAGGCCTTGGCGAACATATCCAGCTTGTGCTCCAGGCCGCCGCCGGCGTTGTTGATCTCGTCCCCCGCCAGGTAGGCGCACACGTGCATCATGTCCCTGGCCTGGGGATCGGCGGTCAGGTAGGAGCGGGGCAGATTCTGAAGGATGCTCAGGGCCACCTGGGTACAGATCATCTTGTCCATGGGGTTGGCGGACTCCACGCTCATGGCGCCGATGACATGGGCCAGGGCGTCCACACCGGCGTTGGCCACCACCTTTTTGGGCAGAGAGGAGAGCAGGTCAAAGTCCAGGAACACCTGGCCGGGGCGGATGGCTCCGTCGATCAGCAGGGCCTTGGTGCCGTCGTAGCGCTTGTAGACCGCCGCACCGGTGGCCTCGGCGCCGGTCCCGCTGGTGGTGGGCACGGCGATGAGCACCGCCTTTCCGGGAAAGGCGGGCAGCGGGGTGCCGCCGGTGAGGGTGTCCCAGGTCAGCTCGGGCCGCTCGTAGAAGGCCCAGAGGGCCTTGGCGGTGTCCATGGTGGAGCCGCCGCCGATGGCCACGATCTGGGTGGGGGCGAATTCACGGATGACCGGAATATAGGGGTCGATGGCGGCAAAGGAGGGCTCGTCCTTCACGCCGCAGATGATGCGGTATTCCTGACCGGCCAGAGTCTGGCCGGTCAGGGTCTGAAGGAGCGGGCTGTCCATCAGGTAGGCGTCCAGCACCAGGGCGATCCGGCCGCCGGGGAGGGCGCCCAGCTGGCTGAGGGCGCCGTGGCCCATGGTGACCTTGGGCGTGCTCAGGTGGCAGGTGAGCCCCGGCGCGCCGGGCAGGTGATAGGGGTTTGGTTTTTTCACGTTTCAGGACTCCCGTCTGTATTTAGATAATGTGCAGCAGGCCCAGGACCAGACCGCCGATGATGAGGATGAGCATCATCTTCAGGGCGGAGCAGCCCTTGTCCATCCGGCGGTAGACCACCATGGTGAGGATCAGCGGGAGCATGCAGGGCATGATGGCGTCGAACACGTCGGTCTGGAGATTGAATACGCCGGTGGTGAGCTTAAAGGAGACCGTGGTGCTGAGGGTGACGTACTTGGCCACCAGGGCGCCCATGACGGTGCAGCCCATGATGCCGGCGCCCGAGATGATCTTGTTGATCACGCCGCTCTCGATAAAGCTCATCAGGGCCTCGTCGCCCTTCTTGTAGCCCAGGTTAAAGGACCAGTAGCCCAGGGCGGCCACAACGGCCACAAAGACCAGGAAGTAGAGGATGGGACCCAGCACGTTGCCGCTCTCGGCCAGGCCCAGGGCCACGGAGAGGAGCAGTGGGGCAAGGATGGCCTGGATGAAGGTGTCGCCGATGCCGGCGAGGGGACCCATCAGGCCGTACTTGATGGAGGGAAGGGCGTCGTCGGCCAGGGCCTCCTCGCCGGAGGCGATCCGCTCTTCCATGGAGGCGCACAGGCCCACGATGGCGCTTCCGGTGCGCACCTCGGAGTTGAAGAAGGCGGTATGGCGCTCCATGGCGCGGCTGCGGGCCTCCAGATCGTTCTTGTCGTACAGCTCGTCGATGATGGGGCACATGGCGTGGAGAAAACCGATGCCCTGGAGCCGCTCGTAGTTGTAGCAGCTGTGGGCGTAGAAGATCCAGTTGAGGAAGCACTTCCAGCGGGCCTTTTTGGAGACCCTTCTGATCTTGTCGGTGTCGTGCATCAGAGTGTTTTCGCTCATTTCACAGCCGCCTCCTTTTCATCGCTGCTGCTTTTCAGCTGCATGTAGAGAATCGCGAAGATCAGCGCCAGGGCGCTGATTGCAATCAGGTCCAGGTTCAGGTACACCACCAGGATAAAGCCCACGAAGAAGAAGCACCGGGCGTCGCCCTTAAAGATGGCCTTCATGTTCATGGCGATGCCGATGACGGGCAGAATGCCGCCGATCACGCTGAGGGCGGAGAGGATCGCGGAGCCGGAGAGGGCGTCTACCACGCCGGAGATGGCGTTGACGCCGAAATAGCAGGCCAGGGTGCAGGGGATGATGTAGATGGCGGCCAGGATGATCTGGGGATAGAGGACATTGGCCAGGAAGACCTTTTTGGTGTTGCCCTCGGCGGCGTACTTGTCGGCCAGGTGGGTGAAGGGGACGGCGGAGAGCATACGCAGCTGGTAGAGGGCGGTGCCGATGAGGCCGATGGGCACCGCAATGGCCACGGCCTCCGTGGCGCTCAGACCGGTGGTAATGGCGGCGGCAGTGCCCATGATACCCGCCAGAGCGGAGTCGGCGGGATAGGAGCCGCCGGTGGACATGACGCCCAGGTAGATGAGCTGGATGGTGGCGCCGATGATGGTGCCTGTAATGGGATCGCCCAGCACCAGGCCCACCATGAAGCCCAGCAGGAGCGGCTTGCCGAAGGTGTAGTAGCCGGCGCCGATGACCCAGGGGCCGGCGTTGAGGTAGTAGAAGATCCCGCAGATAACCGCCTGCAGCAGACTCACAACGATTCCTCCCTTTTAAAACAGTTTTTCAATGTTCAGCGCCATGTCGGACGGGACCAGCTGATAGTAGATGGACGAGCCCTTGGAGATGATGCGCTTCATGCACTCCACCTCTTCGTCGGTGGCCGCCACATTCTTGTTGAACTTCTTTCGTGCGGGCGTAAGGCCCATGCCGCCCAGGATGATCCGGGGCATGGGGATGCCGCTGTCGATCAGCGCCTCCAGCACGGCCGGGACTTTTACCAGGATCACAATGTTTTCCCCCGCCGCGGGCTCCCCCTTCAGGTCCTGGATGGCATCCGCCTGGGACATCACCTCCACCGCCACGCCCGGCGGCGCGGCAGCCCGGAGAATCCGCATCATCATGGCGTTTTTCAGCAGGGCGTCGTCAATGATGAGAATGCGGTTGCCGTGGGTGGATTTGATCCACTGGGTCACGACCTGGCCGTGAATGAGCCGGTCGTCAATACGGACTAAAACCAGATTTTTCATGCGCTCGCGTCCCCTCTCTTTTGATTGCCGCCGCCGTCCAGCTCGTCAAGATAGGCGTTGATGTCGGCGACAGCGGTCATACCTGCGTCCAGAATATCTGGGAAAGCCTCGTCCAGCGTGGCATAGGACTGGGTGCTCACCGCCTCGATGACCATGGGCAGGTTTAGCCCCGTGATGTGGCGGAATTTGTACTGGGTCATGGCGCCCACCGTCACGTTGAAGGGGCTGCCCGACCGCATGTCGCTGAGGACCAGCACGTCCCCCCGGGTCAGGCTCTCCGCAATGGCGGCGGTCACCGCCTCGCCGAACAGATCCACACTGTCCCCAAGCTGAAGGCCGAAGGTTTTGATCCCCTCCTTCCGCTCTCCGGCGATCAGCTCGGCGGTCTCCAGCAGGGCGCGGGACAGCGTTCCATGGGAGACAAGAATGATATCAAACAAAATGTTCACCTCCCGTCCGACGGGCCGCGAAGGCCCTGAGATATTCCTCGGCTTGCGCCGCTGTGGATGTACTGAGCGCCTGACGGGCGGCCTCCTGGGCCTCCGGAATGGTCAGGACAGCCACCAGCTGCTTGATGCCCGCCACCGCGGAGGCGGACATGCTCAGATGGCGCAGTCCCAGCCCGATGAGGGCGGAGGCAAAGGCGCAGTCCCCGCCCAGCTCCCCGCAGACGCACAGGTCCTTGCCCTGGGCGGTAAAGGCGACGGCCACATCCCGGATCAGCCGGAACATGGCGGGGTGATAGCTCTGGTAGTAGGGCGCCGCGCCCGGCTCCAGCCGGTCGGCGGCGTTGAGATACTGGCACAGGTCGTTGGTGCCGATGCTGGCAAAGTCCGCCTCCCGGGCCAGGAGATCGGCGATCATGGCGGCGGCGGGGATCTCGATCATAACGCCCAGCGCGACATCCCGCCGGAAGGGGATTCCCTCCCGCTCCAGTTCCTCCTGGGCCTTGACCACCGTCGCCTTGGCGGCGCGGAAATCGTCCAGGCTGCCCACCATGGGGAACATGATCCGCAGCTGGCCGAAGACCGAGGCCCGCAGCGCGGCCCGAAGCTGGATGCGGAAGAGTTCCGGCTCCGCCAGGCACAGCCGCAGTGCCCGCCTGCCCAGGAAGGGATTGTCCTCCCTGGGCAGCTCCAGATAGGGAAGCTGCTTGTCCCCGCCGATGTCCAGGGTCCGCAGCACCAGGGGCCTGCCGTCCAGGGCCTCCAGGGCGGCGCGGTAGGAGGTGAATTGGGTGTCCTCGTCGGGCAGGGTCTGGGACTGCATATAGAGAAATTCCGTCCGGAACAGGCCCACGCCGTCCACACAGTCCAGACCATCCAGGGCCTGGGCCGTCACGCCGCCGATGTTCAGGTCCACGTGGATGCGGACGCCGTCCCTGGTCACAGCGGGGGCGCTCCGGTAGCGCTGCGCGGCCTGGGCCTGGGAGAGCACCCGCTCCCGCATGGCCTGATAGCGGAGCAGCGTATCCCGGTCCGCCGCGGCGATGACCTTGCCGTGGACGGCGTCCAGGATCAGGGGAGTCCCCGGCTCGACCTGAGACAGGACCTCCGGTACGCCCACCACCGCCGGGATGCCCAGGCTGCGGGCCAGAATGGCGGTGTGGGAGGTGACGCCTCCCCGCTGGGTCAGGATGCCCAGCACGTTTTTGCGGTCCATGGTGACGGTGTCCGAGGGGTACAGATCTTCCGCCACAACGATGGAGGGCCGGTCGATCTGGGCGAGGGAGCAGGGGGGGAGCCCCAGAATGCAGCGGAGCAGCCGCTGGCCCACATCGTCCATGTCCGCCGCCCGCTCCCGGATCAGGGGGTCGTCCACGTCCCGGAGCAGGCCGGCGAACTCCCGGTATACGGCCTGAACCGCCCAGCCGGCGCAACGGCCGAGGGACTGGATACCGGCGCGGATCTCCTGGTTCATCTCCTCGTCGGACAGAATGGCCAGATGGGCGGCAAAGATGCCCGCCCCCTCTCCTCCGGTCTGGATGGACCGGAGCTCTTCCTCTGCCCGCGCCAGAGCCGCATCAAACAGAGCCAGCTCTGCCGCGGCCTCCCCGGGGGAGATGGAGCGCTCCTTGGCCTGCACAAGGGTGTGGGTGAACACCATCGCCGGCCCGATGGCCACGCCGGGGGAGGCGGTGGTTCCTGTATATTCCCGCATATGTAAACCTCCCGCTGTTACAGCTCGCCGAAACCGCCGTTCACAAGGGCCACAAGGGCGTCCACGGCCGCCTCCTCGTCGGCCCCCTCGGCCGAGACGGAGATGCGGGTTCCCTGGGCCATGCCCAGGGAGAGCACCCGTACCACGGATTTGGCGTTGGCCTGCTTGCCTTTGTCCAGATTTCGGACCGTGACCGCGCTCTGAAATGCGGCCGCCGCTGCGGAGAAGGCCGCTGCGGGTCTGGCATGAAGCCCGGTTTTGTTTCTGACCACAGTTTCTGCTGTTTTCATCGCCGTCCAATATCCTCCTATACTTTGTATTGTCTGACGGGTTTGGGGTCGTCGTCCGGTGCGTTTTGGGCCACGACCCGAACTCCGGCGGAGAGCAGGTAGTTGATGGCGTGCTTGCTGGCCTGTGGGACGGCCAGCTTGTTGGGGAAGTAGCGCCTGTCCGCCAGTGTGATCTCCTCCGGCGCCAGGCCGTGCCGGGCCAGCGCCTCAAAGGGAAGGGGCGTCCTGGCCAGGAGCATGATGCGGCCGGGCTCGCTCTGGGTGGCCAGCAGATACCGGGCGGCAGAGGCGGTGGAGCGGATCTGGACATCCAGCCAGAGGGGGGCCAGAGCCTTGTAGATGTTGGACATGAACTCGTCTGCCACCAGACTGTCGTCAACGATGAGCAGATGGGTGCAGGCGGTCCGGTTGACCCATTCATTGATAATCTGCCCATGAATGAGGCGTTCATCCACCCGGGCCACTGAGATATTCACTGTGATAGTCCTCCTACGAAATCGTTGACATCCATCATCTGTGCCGAAGCCTTTTCCAGGGCGCCGCGGCAGAGGGCGGCCAGGTCTGTTTTACTCTCGCGGGCGGAGAGCAGGTTGAGGAGAAGCGGCAGGCTCATGGCGGTCAGGTGGCGGAACTGGTGGGTCTGCATCAGCTCCGCGGAGACATTGAAGGGCGTGCCCAGAAGCAGGTCGCTCACCAGAACGACCCCGCCCCTGATGAGGCAGCGCTCCAGCTGGGCCTGGACCCTGGCCTTAAAGTGCTCCGCTGTCTCCAGCGGCTCCAGACCCAGCGCATAGACCTGTTTTTGCCGCCCTGCCACCATCTGCGCGCTCTCCAGCAGGGCTTTCGCAAGGGGACCGTGGGAGACCAAAATGATGGAGATCATATGCCCTTCCTTTCTGTGCAGTCTGCCCCGAAATGCGTTTTTTACGTCCCACTCAAAATTTTGATTGACAAGAAATAATCCCGTGTTATTATGGACTCAGGGTATCATTTGTCGAAAATTCTGTAAAGTACGCACCTTGAGGTAACCGATATTGTGCATATTAACCTGAAAATGTATAAAGAAGGGAGAAAAGAGAATGTCAGGCATGAATGAGTGGACCACCAGCTTTGAAGTCGTCCGCCGGCTGGCGGGGGACAAGTGGAAGTTCCTGATCATCTGCTATCTGTTCAACGGCCCCAAGCGGTTTGGCGAACTTCAGTACCACGTGGATTCCATCACTCAGAAAGTGCTGACAGAAAACCTCAGGGAGCTGGAGCATATCGGCATTGTGCAGAGAACGACATATCAGGAGAGCCCGCCCCGCGTGGAGTACGCTCTGACCAGGATCGGCGAGACCCTCCAGCCTATTTTTCAGTCCCTCATTATCTGGAGCCTGAGCTACTCCCACGAGTACCGCAAGAGGATAGAGTGCGAGGCCAGAGAATAAAAAGCAAGCGGCATGCTGCCTGAGAAGACAGCATGCCGCTTGCCGGCGTTTTTTCCGGGGGAAACTGGGATGCGGAACCGGATCTGTTTGCAAAAGTCCGCCTCAGCCCAGAGGGCCGAGGCGGACTTTTGAAGGGAAAGACAGCTCAATACCGTGCGGGACGCTTTTTCTGATCCCGCGCCTTATAGACGGTAATGCCAATGACCAGCACCAGAAGGGCGCCGGCGGCGATTTCCCCGATCAGGCAGCCCGCCTCCCAGGGGGCGAGCCGGTATGTGATGGTGGAGCCGGGGGCCATGCCGTTCATGGCGTTGGAGTTGGCCACCATATAGCACATGTCCTTGGTGGCCTTCTGGAGATATTTCACCGTAGTGGCGCTTGGATTCTCCTGGTCCACAAAATTCTTCCGGTTGGACTGGAGGATGGCCGTGCCGCCGTTGCGGATCAGCTGGTCGGGATACATAAAGTCGTGGAGGGCGTAGTCCGTCAGCGCCGTGCCGTGGAACCCCCACTTGTCCCGCAGCAGGGTCTGGAGCAGGGCGTGGTTGCCGCCGGACCAGGTGTTGCCCACGCAGTTGAACGCCGCCATCACGCCGGTGGCCGCCCGGAAATTTTCAATGGTGTTTGTCTGGCCGTTGCTGTCCACATAGGTCAGATCGGTGACGGCCTCCTTGACGGCAATCTCAAAGGCCTTCAGGTAGATCTCCCGCATGGTCTGCTCGGTGGCCCAGGTCATGAGAATCCACTCCGGGTTCTTGTAGCGGTCCATGGACGGGTCCATATGGGTGCCGCAGTTCCAGGACCGGGCAAACGCCTCCTGGTCGTTCATGGCAAAGTGCTTGATGTAGCAGAACACGCCGTAGTCGGCCGCCCCGGAGATCTCCCGGGCGCAGAGCTTGCCGGCCAGGAAGGGGTCCTCGGAGAAATACTCAAAATTCCGTCCGCTGAAGGGGCTGCGGTGGGTGTTCAGGCCGGGGGCGTACCAGCCGGACATGCCGTTCACAGCGCCCTCCCTGCCCACGGCCTGGCCGATCTCCTCCAACAGGTCCTCGTTCCAGGTGCAGGCCAGCAGGACCTCGCAGGGGAAGGCGGTCATGTAGTAGGTGTCGATGCGCTCGTCCTCCACGCCCAGGGCCTGGTGGCGGAAGGCCTGAGGGCCGTCGTTGTCCAGGGTGGAGGGCTTGCCGTATTCGGCAAAGGCCTCGGTCTGGAAGCCCGCCTTACCCAGAAGCAGCGCCATCTCAGAGGGGGTCCACTGCTGGACATAGGTCTCCCAGAGGGGGTCGTCAAAACTCTTGCCTCTCAGGTCGATCAGTTGGATGCCGGCGTCCACGCCGGTGGCGGGCATCTCGATGTCCTCGTCGTGCAGCAGGGTGGCCGCTTTTGTGGAATAGTCGTTGTCGATCAGGATGGCTTTCAGTTCGTCGGGCATGACGCAGTCCTCCGGCGTGGGGGACGTGGGCCAGGAGGCCTCAAACCCGGCGGCGCGGCTCATGGTCATGTCGCCGTTGGAGACCTTCATGTTGTTGCCCGTCAGCTCCCGGTCAAAGGCGTTTACAGCAGTGGTATAGCCGGTGCCCTCCTGGTTGTGGGCGTAGCGATCGCTGTCCCGGGGGCCGTCATGCTCGTCGTTGTAGATGATGGTCTCGCTGACCGCGTCGGCCTGGGCGAAGACCGCCGCGCTTTCGCCGCCGGACAGCGCCTTGGAGTCGGCCGGGTGGGCGTACGCCCAGGCGTGGCTGCCGTAAACCGTCCCGTCCACCGTGCCCAGGTAGAAGGTATAGTCTCCCGCGTCCAGCACGTAGCAGCAGTTGACCGTGTCGTCGTAGGAGGCGATGTCCTCCTGGTCCACGGCGATGGTCACGGTCTCGCTCTGTCCGGGCTCCAGAATCTGCGTCTTGTCAAACCCGCACAGGACGACCTTGGCCTTTTCGATGCCGCCCGGATAGTAGGGCGTCTCCACATACAGCTCCACCACATCCTTACCGGCCACAGCTCCGGTGTTGGTGACAGCCACGTCAAAGGTGAAGGCGCCGTCCTGATACGCCGCCCTGGTGATGGACTGGGAGAAGGTGGTGTAGGACAGGCCGTAGCCGAAGGGGTACACCACGCCGTTGGTGCGGTTGTAATAGGGGTCTTCCGCCGCGGTCTGGGTCCCGAAATAGCCGTCCGCCGCCGCGGTCTCATAGAAGCGGTAGCCCATGTAGATGCCCTCTTCATAGCTCACGAACATGATGGGCCGCTCCTTGGCGCCGTCCAGATAGGGGATCTTGGTGTCGTACTGGTTGTCGAATTCCCCGTCGGCGTCGTAGTACACATCGCTGCCGAAGTTCATCATCACAGGGGAGGTGAGCAGGTCGGCGGGGTAGATGTCCGCCAGGCGGCCGGAGGGGTTGACCGCGCCGCACAGCACGTCGCCGATGGCGTAGAAGCCGTGCTTGCCGGGGCCGCCCACAAAGAGAATGGCGTCCACCATGGGGTCGTCCTGCAGCTCGCCCAGCTCCATGGTGTTGTTGGCGTTGACGATCACGATGATCTTTCCGTCCTGACCCCGCAGCTCCTTGGCCTGGGCCAGAACCGCCTCCTCCTCGTCGGTCAGCTCCAGATAGTGCTTGTCCGGGTTCACGCCGTACTTGTTGACGCTTCCGCCCTCCTTGGTCATCACACGGGGCGCGTCGTGATACTCGCCGCCGCCCCGGCCCAGCCAGAGGATCTGCACCTTGTTGTCCGCCGCGCCGGTGGTGTCGCAGGCCTCCCCGATCTCCTGGGCGTTGAGCTCGGGCACGTCCCAGGACGCCCGCCATGTATTGGTCATGCTGGGCCGCTGGGGCTGGGTGTTGGTGTCGTGATCCTCGGGGTAGCCGTTGGCCTTTGTGATCTGCCAATCGGTATAGTGCTGCTCCGACCAGTGGATATAGTAGTCGGAGAGACCCTGATTGATCTGGATATGGGAGGCTGCCAGGGCTTCCGTAGGGGAGACCAGGCCGTCAGACCCCACGGCGCCCGACCCGGAGCCGCCCAGGCTGGGGTAGTAGAAGGACCAGCCCAGGGCGTTGACCGTGATCGGATTGTCCTCCGACAGCGCCCGGCCGTTGTTGGTCAGGGGGAGGGTGTTGTTCTGGTTCTTCAGGAGGACGATGCCCTCCCCCTCGGCGCGGCGGGCTACCTCCTGGCCGTCCAGGGCGGTCTGCTCCTGGGTCATCCCCTCTGCGTTGAGATCGTAGTAGTCCGTGTCCCAGTCCTCCGTGCCCCTTGCGGGATTGATGGAGATCTGGGCGC
This sequence comes from Pseudoflavonifractor intestinihominis, assembly GCF_040096055.1. Lineage (NCBI taxonomy): Bacteria > Bacillati > Bacillota > Clostridia > Eubacteriales > Oscillospiraceae > Pseudoflavonifractor > Pseudoflavonifractor intestinihominis. The sequence continues at coordinate 35,716 of NZ_JBBMFK010000008.1, read as the reverse complement.
TGCCGAACACCGCGTCCATGACGGTGCTCCAGTACTGCATGACGCCGGAGACCACAAAGGCCAGCACCAGCAGCACGCTGCATATGGGGATAAAAATCGTACCGAATTTCCGAGCGCTCATTTTCTTCTTCATCGTGTTTCTCCTCTTCTCCACGCGTCAGACCGCCTTTCTGCATGCTTCCCGCGCCGGTGAGGCCCGCTGCCGCGGCGCAGTTTGTTGCAACAAAAATAGCAAAAACAGCCACCCCTATCAACGGATTTTCAATCATTGAAACAAAAACCGGGCCCTGTTTCAATCATTGAAACCGGATCGACTTGGCAGCAAAATTGCAGCTTGCCGTCCCGTGCCGAATACCCCCTTCATGTCCCGGCCACGCCGGCTGAAAGCGCCTGATGGCCCCGCTGTCGGTAGACACAAAATGTGAAATATGGTATAATTCTTATAAATACACAGGGACAATAGCGGCGAAATGAGGTGGAACAGTGTTTTACGGCAAGCTTCCGATCATGGTCCTGTCCGAGATGGTAAGCAGCAGGAGCAACACCACCAACGGTCAGATCGCGGCCTATATCCTGGAGCATCTGGAGGAGATCAAGCACGACTCCATCCGCGATCTGGCCGCAAAGACCTATGTCTCCACCAGCTCCATCAGCCGGTTTTGCAGGGACATCGGCCTGCGGGACTATATGGAGCTCAAGGAGCTGTTCTCCACCACCTCTTTGAATTTTGAGACCTGGTCCCAGGCCCCTGACCCGGACGTGCAGCGGGACGAGTATGTATCCGCGGTGCATGACAGCCTGGAGCGGGTGCGCAAGAGCCTGGATATGGAGCGGCTTTACCGCCTGGCCAACGACATCCGCCGCTATCAGAAGATCGCCATCTTCGGCATGCTCAAGGCGGAGACCGTGGCCATGAACCTGCAGTGTGACCTGGCCATGCTGGGCAAGATCGCCACCACCAAGGTCCGCTTTTCGGAGCAGTCGGAGTGCCTGGCCACCGCCGGCCCGGACGAGCTGCTCATCATCTTCAGCTATACCGGCATCTATTATGACTACGGCATGCCGAGGCATCAGACGGACCGCCGCACCCAGCGGCCTAAGATCTATTTTATTACCAGTGATGAGAGCGCAAAGACCAATCCGGCGTACGATGAAGTGATCTGGTTCGACTCCACCCAGACCCAGGTATCCCACCCCTACCAGCTTCAGCTGGTGGGCAGCCTGATCGCACAGTGCTACTCCCACGTACTCGGGAAAAAATGAAAGCAAAAGCGGGCTGCTGCGGCAGCCCGTCAAAAAGACTTTTTCGACAGGCTGAACAGCCCGCTCCCCTTTGACGGAGCGGGCTGTTTTCATGCGGCGTGTTGAGGCGCTCTGTGTACAGGGGGGATCACAGCGGGCCGGATATAATCCGCTGCCCTCTTACCGGCTTCCATCTTGCTGGAATAAACAAGAAGCGGTATAATATTATGACATAATCACTCGAACATCCCCGGATTTCCGGCACAAGAAAAGTCCGCACCCCCAGTGTGGACGGCCAGGAGGGTTTTGCCATGGAAGATGTCGCATCCGTCACGACCAGCACCAGCGAACAGCCCCAGGCTCCGGCAGAGGAGAGCACGATTTCCCTGCAGCCGCAGCTCACTCCCGTGGTCAACTATGCGCTGCAGCAGAACAGACTCCCCATTTTATCCCAGCTGATTATCCAGAACCACACGGACCAGAACCTGCAGGGGCTCACGCTGACGGTGGAGAGCGATCCGGAAGGGGTTCTGCTGCCCTTCTCCCAGCTGATCGAGCAGATCCCCGCCCAGTCCGAGTTTGTACTGCAGCGGCTCCCGGTGTATGCCTCCGCGGACATGCTGTCCGGCCTGACCGAGCGGGTCAGCGGGTCCATCACCCTGCGCCTGCTCCACGACGGCGAGACCCTGGCGGAGTGCCGCAGAGAACTGACGGTCCTGGCCTTTGACGAGTGGCACGGTGTGGGCTACTATCCCGAGCTGGTCACGGCGTTTATCACGCCCAACCACCCCGAGGTATCCAAGCTGACGTCGCGTGCCGCGGAATTCCTGAAACAGTGGACGGACGACCCCTCTCAGGATGCCTATCTCCGGGAAAACCCCAACCGGGTGCGGCTTCAGGCCGCCTCCGTCTACGCGGCGATCCAGGAGCAGAACATCGTCTACTCCATCATGCCGGCCAGCTTTGAGACGGTGGGCCAGCGGGTGCGGCTGTGCGACAGAATAATCCAGGAGAAGAAGGGAAACTGCCTGGAGCTGACCCTGCTCTATGCCGCCTGCCTGGAGGCCATTGGGCTCAATCCCCTGGTGATCTTCCTGCCCGGCCACGCCTTTGCCGGGGTGTGGCTGGAGAACCAGACCTTCCCCGAGGCGGTCCAGGACGACCCGGCCCTGCTGACCAAGCGGCTGTCCGACGGGATCGGAGAGATGGCGGTGGTGGAGTGCACCGTGCTGACCGCCGGAAAGAAGGTGTCCTTTGACGAGGCCTGCGCCACGGCGGAGCGGGAGCTGAATACGCCGTTGGAGTACATCGTCGACGTCCGGAGAGCCCGCCTCAGCGGCATTCGCCCCATCCCCCAGCGCATCCGCACGGAAGACGGCTGGAGGGTGGTCTCCCAGCCCCGGGATGAAGAGGAGATCACCAGCGCGCCCAAGGACAGGGAGCAGGCCGTCCAGGTGGGAGAGAGCCCTGCCGCCGCGGTGGGCAAGGTGGCCCAGTGGGAGCGCAAGCTGCTGGATCTGGGCCTGCGCAACACGCTGCTCAACCTTCGCCTGACCCAGAATGTGGTCCCCCTGCTGGCCGACTCCCTGGGGAAGCTGGAGGACATGCTCTCCTCCGGGGAGGAGTACGGCATCAGTCCCCGGCCCCAGGAGTGGACCAAGCGGGAGGCCTACCGCCGCGACCCGGAGCAGTTCGCGGACCTGGGAGAATACCGCCAGCTGATCCAGGCGGAGTTTGAGAACAAGCGCCTCAGGTCCGCGCTGAACGAGACGGAGCTGGCCCACGCTGTCACCCGGCTCTACCGCACCGCCCGCACCTCCCTGGAGGAGAACGGCGCCAACACCCTGTACCTGGCCCTGGGCCTGCTCCGCTGGTACGAGAGCAGGGCCAGCGAGCGCCCCCGCTATGCGCCGCTGGTGCTGCTGCCGGTGGAGATCGTGCGCAAGTCGGCTGTCAAGGGGTATGTCATCCGGCTGCGGGACGAGGAGCCCCAGATGAATATCACCCTGCTGGAGATGCTCAAGCAGGACTTCGGCATCACGGTGAGCGGGCTGGACCCCCTTCCCCAGGACGACCACGGGGTGAATCTGCGGGCGGTGTACGCCGTGATCCGCAGGGCGGTCATGGACCAGCCCCGCTGGGATGTGGTGGAGACCGCGTTTTTGGGCCTCTTCTCCTTTACCCAGTTCGTGATGTGGAACGACCTGAGAAACCGGGCGGATGACCTGCAGCGCAACAAGCTGGTGCGCAGCCTGATCGACGGGAAGCTGGTCTGGGCCGACGGGGCCATGGAGTCCGACGCCAGAGTGGAGGAGGAGGGCACCCTGCTGCCCATCCCCGCGGACGCCTCCCAGCTCTACGCCATCCAGCAGGCGGCGGCGGGCAGGAGCTTTGTGCTCCACGGCCCGCCCGGCACCGGAAAATCCCAGACCATTACCGCCCTCATCGCCAACGCCCTGGCCCAGGGCAAGACCGTGCTGTTTGTGGCGGAGAAGATGGCGGCCCTCTCTGTGGTGCAGAAGCGGCTGGACGCCATCGGGATCGGGGCCTTCTGCCTGGAGCTCCACTCCAACAAGTCGAAAAAGCGGGACGTGTTGGACCAGCTGAAGGCGGCCACCGAGGTGACCCGGGGGAAACCCAAGGAGTCCTGGGAGAAAAAGGCCGCCCAGACCGCCGCGCTGCGGAAGGAGCTGGACGAATACGCCCAGGCCCTGCATATGCCCCGCCCCTGCGGGCACACGCTGTTCGAACTGGTGGGCCTCTACGAGGACAACCGGGAGGCGCCCGCCATCGCCCCTCTGACGGAGGACTTTATCCGGTCGGCCTCCCGGGAGCGGCTGACGGTCCAGGAGCAGGCTGCGGGCCGCCTGGTGGCCGCCGGACGGGAGGTGGGGCACCCCTCCGGCCATCCGCTGCGCCTGCTGGGCCGGAGGGAGTACAGCCCCACGCTGCGCACCGACATCGCCGGCAATCTCCAGAACTTCTTGCAGGACCTGGACCGGCTGGAGGCCGCCGGGAAGGCGCTGGCCGGAGCCACCGGCCAGCCTGTGCCCCGGCAGGCCGCCCAGTGGGAAAAGCAGTTCCAGTTTGCCGGACAGTTGCTGGACTGGCTGGAGCTCCCCGCCGCCTGGACCCGGGAGGGGGCCTTTGAGGAGCTGCTGGGGAACATCGACCGGTTTTCTCAGCATATCAAGGCGGCCCAGCAGGCGGGACAGGCGCTCTCCGTCCGGTGGAAGGACAGCTTTCTCCAGCAGGACGCCGTACAGCTCAAGGCTGCCTGGACACAGGCCTCGCTGCAGTGGGTTCTGCCCCGGATGCTGGGACAGGGCCGGGTTGTCAAGCTGCTGGCGCCCCATGCCAGGGGCGGCGTGGACAAGGCCAGTCTGGAACAGGACCTGACGCTGCTGGAGACCTACCGCAGCGAGATGCAGCAGGCCGGAGCGCTCCACCAGACCCTGGGTGCGGCCCTGAATGGGCTCAATGAGAATGCTCCGGATGCGCTCCGGGCCATGACGGGCCAGGCCAGGGACCTCTGCGCCGGGCTGCGCCAGCTCACCGACCGGGACACGCCCGCCAAGCTGGGCGGCCAGAGCCAGCTGATCCCCCTGGCCCAGGAGCTGCGGCAGGCGTGCACCGCCGTCCGGGCGGACTGGGAGAAACTGCTGCCCCTGCTCCAGCCCGACCAGACCCGCTGTGCCGCCATGACCATCGACGAGATGGGACAGGCGTGCCGGGAGGCGGCGGACGGACTGGAGGGTCTGAAGGACTGGTGCGTCTGGAACGAGGCCTGCGCTGGGGCGAGAGAGCTGGAGATGGGGAGCCTTGTGGACGCCTACTCCGGCGGTCTGCCCCACGACCAGGTGCTTCCCGCCTGGCGCAGGGCCGCGGCTGTGGCCCTGATCTCCTCCATTGTGGACGGAGACCCGGCGCTGCGCCACTTTTCCGGCGCTATCTTCAACGAAAAGATTCGGCAGTTCCGGCAGCTGGATGACCAGCTCACCAGGCTGGCCCAGACGGAGATCTTCTGCCGCCTGGCGGCCAATGTGCCCGACTTCACCCAGACGGCCGCCGGCAGCTCCGAGGTGGGCATCCTGCAGCGGGCCATCCGCAGCGGCGGCCGGGGCGTCAGCCTCCGCAGGCTCTTTGACCAGATCCCCACCCTGCTGCCCCTCCTGTGCCCCTGCATGCTGATGAGCCCCCTCTCAGTGGCCCAGTATCTGGACCCCGGACACAAGCTATTTGACCTGGTGGTCTTCGACGAGGCCTCCCAGCTGCCCACCTGCAAGGCGGTGGGGGCCCTGGCCCGAGGCGAGAACGCCGTCGTGGTGGGCGACCCCAAGCAGATGCCGCCCACCAGCTTCTTCACCAGCAACACGGTGGACGAGGAGAACCTGGAGCAGGAGGACCTGGAGAGCATCCTGGACGACTGCCTGGCGCTGAACATGCCCCAGAGCCACCTGCTGTGGCACTACCGCAGCCAGCATGAGAGCCTGATCGCCTTCTCCAACCGGGAGTTCTATGACAACCGGCTGTACACCTTCCCCTCGGTCAACGACCGGGAGAGCATGGTCCGGCTGGTCCATGTGGACGGCTGCTTCGACCGGGGCAAGACCAGGCAGAACCGGGGCGAGGCGGAGGCGGTGGTGGCCGAGCTGTCCCGCCGGGCCCATGACCCCGCGCTGAAGGGGCGCTCTGTGGGCGTGGTGACCTTCAACATCAATCAGCAGAACCTGATCAGCGACCTGCTGGACGAGGCGTGCAGGACGGACAGTACCCTGGAGGAGTGGGCCTACCACAGCCCGGAGCCGCTGTTCATCAAGAACCTGGAGAACGTGCAGGGCGACGAGCGGGACGTGATCCTCTTCTCCATCGGATACGGCCCGGACGAGCAGGGCCATGTGACCATGAACTTCGGCCCGCTGAACCGGGAGGGCGGCTGGCGCCGCCTGAACGTGGCGGTGTCCCGGGCGCGGCAGGAGATGGTGGTCTACGCCACGCTGCGGCCCGACCAGATCGACCTGTCCCGCAGTCCGGCCCAGGGCGTGGCGGCGCTGAAGGACTTCCTGGCCTATGCCGCCAGCGGCACGCTGAAGGAGAACGCCGCCTCTGCCGGCGACGCAGGGACGGAGATCAGCGGGATCGCCCGGGACATCTGCGCCGTACTGGAGGAAAACGGGTACCGCACTCAGTGCATGGTGGGCCACTCCAAGTACCGGCTGGACATCGGGGTGGTGGACCCCGGCCATCCGGAACAGTATCTGGCGGGCATCCTGCTGGACGGCGGGAACTACCGGGACGCCCGCACCACCAGGGACCGGGAGCTGGCCCAGCGCATGGTGCTGGAGCGTCTGGGCTGGCGGCTGTACCGGATCTGGACCATGGACTGGCTGGAGCAGCGCAAAAAGGAGATGGAGCGCCTGCTGGCGCACCTGAAGGAGCTGGAGGAGGCCCAGGCCGTTCCGACCGCCCCTGTATCTGCCCCGGAGCACGCAGGGATCGAGCAGAACGTGGATGCCGCTGCGGCGGTGATCGAGGCCGGACCTGTGCAGGAGCAGGAAGGGACGCCCTACCGGCCGGCAAAGCCCAAGGCCAGGCCCCTCAGCGCGGATGACTTCCTTCTGCCCAGAAATCAGCGGCTGATCCTCAGTGTGCTCCGCCAGGTGATCGACCAGGAAGGCCCCGTCAGCGAGGCGCTGCTGATCCGCCGTACCGTGCAGAGCTTCGGCATCGCCAGGGCGGGCTCCCGGATGCAGAACCATCTCCAGACGCTGCTGTCCACCCTCGGGGCCAGGACCACCGCCCAGCAGGACGGCCGCTTCTATTGGGCGCCGTCCCAGGAGCCGGACAGCTATACGGAATTCCGCACAGGCGGCGAGGCGGAGGATAAACGGGACGCCAGAGATCTGCCGGTGCAGGAGATCGCCAATGCCGCCGTGGCGGTGCTGCGGCGGCAGGTGGGCCTTCCCGAGGAGGACCTGATCCGGGAGGCCGCCCGCCTGCTGGGCTACACCCGCCTGGGCGGTCCCATGCGCCAGGCCATGAGCGGCGGCCTGGCCTACGGCCTGGAGCGGGGACGGCTCAGCCAGAGCCGCCCGGGCTACTATGTCCTCTCCCAGGAATAGAGGCAGCGGCCGGAGCGGGCAGACCGGCCTGAGAGAACAAAAACTCCGTGCTTTCCTGTACAGGAAAGCACGGAGTTTTTTATGTCCGATGCAATCGCGGAACAGAGGCCGTCCCGGCGATGGCTGATCTACGCCTGGGGACCGCCGGGGCGAGGGCTGCCGTTATGCCTGCATCCCGCGGTGGAACCGCATGAGCATCATGGCGACCTCAGCGCGGGTGGCGGTGCCCTGGGGGTCCAGCGCGTTTCCGCTCTTGCCGGTGAGGATGCCCCGGCCTACGGCCCAGGCCGTGGCGTCAGCCGCCCAGCCGGAGACGGAAGCGCCGTCGGCAAAGACGGTCAGGTCGCCGGCCTCGCCCTGGGCCAGGTCCTTCCATGCCGCATACCGGTACAGAATGACCGCCAGGGACTCGCGGGTGATCTCGTCCTCGGGGGCGAAGCGGGTGTCGCTGACGCCGGTGACGATGCCGTTGGCAGCCGCCCAGGCCACTGCATCGGTGTACCAGGTGCCGCCGGGCACGTCGGTGAAGGGGCACGCGCCTGCCTGAGGCTCGCCCTCCAGGCGGTAGAGCACGGTCACCAGCATGGCGCGGCTCATGGACAGCATGGGGCTGAAGGTGGTCTCGCCGGTGCCGTTCATCAGGCCCTGCCCGGTGACGTACGCCACTGCCTCGGAGTACCACACGCCGTCGGGCACGTCGGTGAAGCCCTCCTCTGCCCCGCCGCCCTCAGGGGCAAAGACAGCGGTGACAGTGACCTTGCTGCCGGGCATGGTGAAGGCGTACCCGCCGCTGGCCAGCGCCCGGAGGGTCAGCTCGCTGCCGCTGGCGTCCACAGCCTTCAGGCTGTCCAGAACGTAGCCTTGGGCGGGGACGGCGGTGATGACCACGGTGCTGCCCATGGTGGCGTAGTCCTTGTTGACGGTGACGGTGCCGTTGGCGGCGTCGTTCACAGTCACGGTGCTGGTGGGAGCGGAGCTCACATCGGAGGTGTCCACCTCGTTGGTGGCCTCACAGACCACGGTGCCGTTGGCCGCCACGGGGACGGTGACATAGCTCACGGTCACGCCGTTGACGTCCTTCTGCTGGGCGGACAGCTGGACGCCGTCCACGTTGACATACTTGTACTCGCCGTAGAACCGGGCCTCCCACTCCAGGGCGTTCTCGCTGTGGTTGGTCAGGGTGCTCTTGGTCAGGCCGTCGTGGGCCAGGTCCAGCTCGTGGTCGCCCATCTGGATATACTTGACGGACACGTTGCGAACCTCGTCGGGCAGGCGGGGCGCGGTGACCACCTTGTGGTTGTAGGCGTCGGCCTCCATGCCCATCATGCCCTCCACGGTCTGGGAGATGATGGTGAAGGAGATCTCGGGGTAGTCGCCGTTGGTGCCCTGGCTGGGCCGCTCGTGGGGATCGTCCTTCACGCTGAGGATATAGGTCATGTACTTCCAGGCGTCGTTGGCCCGGTTGTAGGGGAAGAACACGTCGGGCAGGTAGGACCAGGCCTCGATGTTGGAGGGGGAGTTGGTCTTGTCGCCGATGTGGTCGCCCACCTCATCCGCAATGAAGTCCAGATAGGCGTCGTTGCGCGCGCCCGGCTCGGTGATGAGCTTCATGGGCATGAACCAGCTGTTCTCCTTGCCGAAGTCGTCGTACTTGGTGACGCCGTCAGTGCTCAGAGCCCGGGCGTAGAGGCCGGTGCCGTCCTCGTCGTCGGGCATGACGCTCCACTCCTCGTTGAAGTAGCGCTTGAGCTCGTCGGCCTTGGCATACCACGCCTCGCTCTCCTCCAGCTCGCCCCGCTCCTTGAGCATGGCGGCGTAGGCCAGGGTGGCCTGGTACTGGGAGCCGATGGCGTCGCCGGCCTCGATGATGGGCTGGCCGCCCCGCTCGTTGTAGGTGCAGGAGCCGGAGAAGATGCCGCCGCCGGTGCCCTCGGCGATACCGTTGCCGTTGGTGTCGTGGAGCTCCACAAAGTCGGTCATGACCTTGGTGTAGAAGTTCCACATGGTCTCGTCCTCGATGTAGCGCCGGTCGCCGCTCCACAGGTACTGCTTGTAGGCCTTCTCCACCAGCTCGAACTGGGCCGGGACTTCCCGGACGAAGTTGTTGTCGTTCTTGTAATCCAGGGTGTAGATGGAGCCGTCAAAGTTGAAGGCCCAGCCGGTGTACCAGTCGCGGGATTCAGAGGCGAAGGCGGCAAAGGTGTGGAACATGTTCCAGTTCTCATTCCACAGGCCCACGATCTGGCCGCCCACGGCCTGGTGGACAAAGTCGCGGCCATAGAAGGCGGTGCGGTCGTAGTAGCCCGCCCAGTAGGAGGGCATGTAGTCCACGGGACCGGTACCGGCGCCGCTCTCGGACTTGTTGATCAGGCCGGACTTGCCTGTCATGACAAACTGGTTGGTCTTCTGCACCGCCCAGTTGAAGCCCTCGGTCAGGATCTCGTTGTCGCTGGTGAGCACCAGGCACTTCTCCGCCACGGTGACGGTGACGGTCCAGGTGGCGCTGCTGCTGCCGTTGGTGATGGTGAACTCCACAGGCTCGGAGAAATCCACCGCGCTGCCGGAGGCGGGCTGAATGGTGGCACCCTCGGACACCTTGCTGGTGACGGTGAGGGCGGTGACGTCGGTCTCGTAGGGGACGGTGACGGCAATGGTCTTGGCGTCGTTGTCCATCTTCACGGAGGTGGCGCCTTCCACATCAAAGGCGTGGAGGGTGACGAACTCGGGCAGGTTCTCCTTGTCCTTGTAGAGGATCTGGAAGTCGTCGCCATAGATCTGGCTGCAGCCCTCAGCGCCCTTCAGATAGAACTCTACCTGAGTGCCGCCCTCAGCGGCAAAGGTCAGCTCCACGAACTGATACTCGCCGCTGGTCGCGGGCAGGGTGATTTCCTGGAGCACCGCTCCGGAGGTGGTGCGCACACCCAGCGTTCCTGCAGCGGTATCGGTATTTATCCAGGCACCTGCAGTATAATTTGCAGTCATAGGAATATCTGCGGTATAATATACCTCAGCGTCGCTGTCCCCGGCAAAGATACGGGCAAACCGGAAACCGCCACGTGCATCGTTGAAATTATTGGGCATACTGCCGCCGTTTTTGGTGGCCCAACCCACGGGCTGATAGCTGCTCTCAATCTCGAGGCCGGGGTTGCGGACATAGTTGATGACCACGGGGCCCTGTGCCTCAGTCGTCACAGTCTCGCCCGCCTTGCCGTAGCCGTCCACAGGGGTAACCTCGAACTTGATGTACTTCCCGTCCAGGTCGTCGGTGAGCGCCAGAGTCTTGCCGGTCTCACCCTCAATGGCGGTGTACTCGCCGTCAATGGCGTCGGCGCTCAGCCAGCGGAAGGCGGTGACACCCTCCTTGCCGCCCTGACCCTCGTCAGTGTCGGTAAAGGTGTAGCTGCCGGTGAGGATCTGACCGGAGTGGAGGATACCGGTGAAGGCCACATCGGTGGCGGTGGGGGCCTCGTTGGGGATGCTGGAGGTGTCCAGAGTCAGGCTGGCGTTCTCCACGGTGCAGCCGTCGGACACCACGATCTCGGCCATGCTGTCCAGCTCCAGACCGGTGAGGGACAGCTTGCCGTCAGCCACCTCCTGGCCGTTGACGGTGACAGTGCCGCCGGTGATGTCGGCGGTGAAGATGTAGTCACCAGCCCAGGGCAGACGAACGGAGGTGGTGCCCTCCAGGGTCAGGCCGGAGAGCAGGTTGTAGGCCACCTGGGAGAAGTCATAGGCAAAGGAGATGTCGTCGCCGTTGGTCCAGGCGCTGCCGCCGGTGACATAGACGGTGACCTCGTCGCCCTGCTTCAGCTCCAGGGTCTTGAGGGCGTGGGGGGCGCTGTAGGTGGCGCCGTTGGGCAGAGTTGCGGAGTCCAGAACCTGGTCGCCGCTGTCCTTGATGCCGAACACCGCGCCGCTGCCGCCGGTGGCGATGTAAGCGGAGGTGGTGTAGCAGCCGTTATAGGGCACGGTCACAGTCTGGCGGATGGCGTTGCTCTCACCGCCGTCCAGGAAGAAGCCTCTGGAGCCGGTGTGGGGGTTGTTGGTCTGAATGCCGGAGCCGGAGCGCTGAGGGGTGCCGTCGCCCTTGCTGTTGGCAAAATACCAACCGGTACCGCCGTTCTCAAAGCCGGGGTCCTGCAGCAGGTTGCCGCTGTAATCGGGCGCGGGCTCGGGATAGTTGACGTCCACGACCTTGATGCCGTTGCCGTTGACCCAGTTGCCGGTGGCGCTCCGGGTGGCGTATACCTCGATGACGTCGTCCTGCTGGAGGTCAAAGGTGCCCAGTTCGATCAGGTCGTAGTCCAGCCCGCTGGCCAGCTGCTCCTCTTTCAGGACGTCGCCGTCGGCCATCTTGACGCCGAAGGTGCAGTCCACAGTGCCGGAGGCGGTGGCCAGCTTCCCGGAGACGGCGTAGGTACCGTCGGCGGGGATGGTGATCTTCTGGCTCACCCGGCCGTCCTCATCCAGATAGAAGTGGCCGCCGGACACGCCGCCGTTGACAAATTCCCAGTTGTCCTCGGTGAGAAAGTCGGGGTTCTGGACCAGGTTGGGGCCCTCTGCCGCCAGCGCCGCGCCGGGCAGCAGGCCCAGCAGCATGGCCAGAACGCACAGCAGGGAACAGGCGCGTTTCGCAGTCTTTTTCACAGCTTTTCCTCCTCATTTCATTGGCGCGGTAATTTGAAACCTCACTGGAAACGGGAATGTATGGAATTCCGAATGCACCTCCTTGTTCTCTGTGATCTTATAGATTGCCTCGTCGGAAAGGGTAATTACCTCGTGCCACACCGCCTTGTACAGGCACACCGGCGCGTCCAGCAGAAAGGCGTGGAGCTGATCCGGCGCGTGGGGCTCGGCGCACAGCAGGACGCCGATGCCTGAGACCGGCTCAAAGCTCTCCATGGAGGTGGGGTGGCACTCCAGCCGCTCCGCGGTGCGCTGGCGCACCCGGAACATGGCGATGCGCCAGGGTTCGATCTCCTCCCGGATGACCACCTCAAACCGGGGGTCCTCCGGGTGCTGGGAGAACTGGATGAGCCGCCCGAAAGGGGCAAAGGCTTCCTCACTCAGCAGCTCAAGCGGGATGTTCACGCCAGTGTCAGGCATAGGTCCGCCTCCTTGTTCTCAAATGTCACCACAGCGGTGGTCAGCGCGCCCTGTTCCAGCGCAGCGGTGCAGCCCCTCTGTTCCCCGAGGGCAAGGGACATGCCGCCGGGCGTCCAGATGTGGTAGCGGAAGGTCTCGCCCACAGGACCGGTGAGCCTGAGACGGAGGGCCTTGCCGTCCCAGAGGTGGGACAGGATGCTGACCGCGTCCATGGACACATGCCGGTCGGAGGCGATGACCGCGGGGTGATCGGGCCTCTGGTGGAAGGCCACGGCCTGGCAGCAGCCCAGGGCCAGAGGGGGGCAGTCCACGGTGCCGCTCACCTCGCCCAGGAACTCCTGCGCCCAGAAATCGTAGGCCAGATAGGTCTTGTCCGGGTCCAGGGCCAGCCGCTCCAGGGGCAGCCGTCCGGAGGCCAGCGGCGTGGTGGCCACCCGGAGCATGACCCGCCAGTTCATGCCGTGGTGGACCATGGCAAAGGACCAGAGGCTGGAGAAGGGGTGGAGGTTGTCCCGGTCGGGGGCCCAGCCGGCGATGTTGGCGGCCTCCTGGGCGCTCACGTCCTCCATCTCCACCGGCGTCTCGTGGGACTGGACGGCAAAGCCGTGGAGCTTGGTCCAGGTGTAGGCGGGATACTCCAGATTCAGGGGCCCGGTCTCACCGGTACTGGTGGTCAGGGGCGGCAGGGTCCTGCGGAGGATATCCAGCTTCTCGGCTGTGTAGGCCTCGGCGGTGTCGCTGAGCATGTACAGCTCGCCGGACAGGCTGATGAGGGAGAGCACGCTGCGGGCCCACTCCGGCTTGGTGCGTACGCACACGTGGTCCGGGTCGTTGAGGAAGAGCACCCGGTGGGCGTGGAACCAGCGGGCGGACTCGAAGAGCTGCATCCGCACCCCTGCCCAGGTGGGGTTGGCGTCCATGGAGATGCGGCAGGCGTCGGCCACGCCCACCACCTCGTGCATCTCGCCCCAGCTGGCCAGGTAGTACATGTCTTCGCCCATGCCCCTGCGGCCCGCCTCCATGAAGGCGCGGAACCGGGCGGAGGCGTCCTCGTTGGTCATCAGGCCCAGGCGGACGCACTCGTGGAGGCCGTCAAAGAGCAGGTGGCGGATGGCGTCGATCTTGATGTAGCGGTAGCCCTTCTCCCGCAGGGCGGCAAAGAGGGGCTCCACATGGGCGGCCAGGGTCTCGGGGGTGCAGTTGTAGAGGAAGTCGATCCACTCCCCCGTGAGAGGCTCCCCATCGTGCCAGATGACGGCGTCGGGATGGGCCGTGGGAAAGTCGGGGTTGGTGATGTTGGCGTTGACCCAGATGGCGGGGGCCAGGCCCTTTTCCGCAGCCGCCGACACGATGCTCTCGTGGCCGCCGGGAAACTTCTCGCTGTCACAGCACATCCAGCCCTGGGCCATGGTCATCTCCGCCTTCACGGGCAGGGGCATGGCCTGATAGCCGTCGTCCACCTGGAGGTACTCCAGGCCGTAGGGGGACAGGTGTTTGCTGAGAAAGTCGGCAACGGCGCGGACCTTGCCGATGTCGATGTCCCGGCGGTAGGCCTCCCAGGAGCACCAGCCGGCCACCGCCTTCTGGTTGGGACGGCGGAGCCAGGGGCGGTGGAAGCGGTAGCCCAGGTAGCTGCCGTAGTACCGGGGGCGCAGGTTGAGATACAGGGCCTGCATGGTCAGCTCCGCCTCAAAGACGGCGGCGACCCAGCCGTCCGGCTGCTCCTCCATGGCCTGGGCGGTCCAGCGCCAGGGGAGGCCATGCCAGTCCAGAAGCAGGTCCCACTCCGTGTCGTAGAAGCCGTTGACCCCCCAGCTCAGCACACCGGGCTGGGTGCCCAGCACCGCCTGCTCGCCCCTGGCCCGGTGGGGCCGCAGGTTCAGCGCTCCGGCGTGGCCCCGCAGGGTGATGCGGGCGGTGCAGGGGGTCTCGCTGGCCAGATAGAGCTGCTGAATATACTGGATGCTCTGCATGGAGCCGTCCGACCCGTGGCGAAAGCCCAGATCCGTCCCGGCGGGCACCTGTACTTCGATCACGTTGACGCCGTTGTACTCATAGGTGAGCAGGCCCCGGTCCTGATCCCAGTGGTGCAGCGCGTGTGCCAGCGGCGGCTCCTCTATGATAGGATGAAAGCGTTCGTTATTCAATAGAGCGGCTCCTTCCATTATTTGATGGCGCTGTCCACCATGCCCTGGATAAAATACTTCTGCAGGAACAGGAACGCGATGACAATGGGCAGGATGGCCAGAAGGGCCGCCGCCGCCGCCGCGTTGACGTTGCTGGTGGTCTGGGAGAAGTAGGACGCGATGGCCAGCGGAATGGTGCGCAGCTTGGGGGACTGGAGCATGTACAGGGAGAACTGGTAGTCGTTCCAGCAGTGGACGCCGGTGAGGATGACCACCGAGGCCGTCACCGGCTTGAGCTGGGGCAGGATGATCTGGAAGAAGGTGCGCACCGGACCGCTGCCGTCGATGGCGGCGGCCTCGTCCAGGGCGTTGGGGATGGAGGAGATGAAATTGGTGTACAGGAAGATGCTCAGGGGCAGCTCAAAGGTGACCAGGATGATGATGATGCCCCAGAAGCGGTTCACGCCCTGGAGCTGCACCATCACCGAGTAGAGGGACACCAGGATGGACAGGGGCGGCACCATCATGATGCCCAGGGCAAAGCCCTTGATGCCCATGTTGAGCCTGGTGCGCCGCCGGGCCAGGGGATAGGCCGCCAACGCGCCGATGACTGTGACCAGGAACACGGCGCCCACGGTGATGATCAGGCTGTTGAAGATGGCCAGCAGGATATCTCCCTCTTGGATGGCGCTCTGGAAGTTCTCCAGGTGGAGCTGGGTGGGGAAGATCCAGTAGGAGCTCAGGTTCTGGGGGGAGCGGAAGGCCACGCTGAGCAGGATATAGAACGGCGAGAGGAAAATGGCCAGGATGACGAGGGCGATGGGGATGCGCCACCAGGCCCGGCGCTTGTTCGTTTTAGGCTGTCTGCTCACATCTGGACCTCCTTCCGGGTAAAGTATCGGGTGACCAGGGAGCTGATGACCAGGATCAGCAGGAAGGACACCAGGCCGATGGCCGAGGCGTAGCCCGCGTTTTCGCTGCCGAAGTAGGTCCGGTGGATCAGGGTGGACAGGCTGTGGGAGGCGTAGCCCGGTCCGCCGGAGGTGAGGGCCATGATGATGTCGAAGAGCTTGAAGCCGCCCACCAGGTTGACCACCACCGACGACTGGATGGCGGGCATGAGCAGCGGGAAGGTGATGTAGCGGAACTGGGAGACCGTGCCGATGCCGTCCACCTTGGCGGCCTCATAGTACATGCTGGGGATGTTCTGCAGGCCCGCCAGATAGATGACCATGGACACGCCCACGAACTGGAGGGCGTTGATGACCGTCATGATGATGACCGCTCTGGGCCCGCTGGCCATCCAGTCCACCATCTCGCCCCCCAGGGCCACCACGATGTCGTTGATGGCGCCCCGGTTGTAGGAGAAGAAAAAGTACATCACGTAGCCCATGATGAGGGGCGCAATCATGACCGGCAGGTAGATAATGGTGCGCAGCAGGGAGCGGCCCCGGAACTTGCTGTTGAGGAACAGGGCCAGAGCCAGGCCGATGACATTTTGCAGCAGGGTGCTTCCGAATGCGTAGATCAGGGTGTTCAGAATGGCGGTCCCCATGTTTTTGTCGGTAAACAGCCGCAGATAGTTGTTCAATCCCACCATCCGATAGCTCTGGGAATAGCCGTTCCAGTTGGTCAGGGAGAGAAAGCCTCCCTTGAGAAAGGGGTAGATGACAAATACGATGAACAGCAGTACGGCAGGCAGATAGAAGAGATCCATTTTGTACTGCCCCATACGGGCTCGCGGCCGTTTTTTCAACATGACGTCCTCCTTTGCTGTGCGCGCCAGTTTAAAACAGACGGGCCTGCAGGGGCAGGCCCGTCCGGCAGGGGGATTGGATTATCCGGCGTATTTGTCGTTGAACGACTGCTCCATGATCTTGCCGGCATTCTCCACGGCGCCGGAGGTCTGGGCCAGGATCTCGGCGCCGGTGGAGCACATCACGTCCCACAGGCCGCTGGGCAGATACTCGCGGTCAAAGTAGGGGAAGGTCTTCACGTCCTTGTACTTCTCCAGATACACGCCGATGTCGCCCAGCTCCACGGTCACATCGTTGAGGCCGGCGGCGTTGCCGGCGGCTTCGGCGATCTTGGCGCACACTTCAGGACGGGCCAGGTACTCCAGCAGCTCCTGGGCCGCCTCGGGATAGGCGGTGTCCTTCCACACGCCCACGGCGATGTCCTCGCCGGCGATGAGGGTGGGATCATCGTCAGGGCTGTTGGAGGGGATGGGCATCATGCCCAGGTTGGCGTCGGCGTTGATGCCGTAGGCGTCCACCATGGAGGAGGGGCCGTAGAAGCAGAAGGCGGTGGTGCCGGTGGCCAGGGCCTCCATGTCGCTGTTGTAGTCGGCGGTGAGTACGTCGGGGTTGAAGTAGCCGGCCACGGTCCAGTCGGACATCATCTGGGCGATCTCAGTCCACACGGCGCTGTCAAAGGTGCCGCTCTTGAGCTCCTCGGCCTTGCTGTTGTTCTCGTCGGTCACGTAGAAGGAGGGGGCCACCCAGTCAAAGAACTGGCCGATGGTCCAGGTATCCTTGCCGCCGATGTGCATGGGGGAGATGCCGGCGGCCTTGATGGTCGCGCAGGCGGCGGCAAAGTCGTCCCAGGTCTTCAGGCTGTCAGGGTCGATGTTGCAGCTGTCCAGCACGTCCACGTTGTAGATGATGCCGGCGATCTCCATGTCCACGGGCAGGACGAACATCTGGCCCTCGGAGTTGGTGATGACCGACTTGATCTGATCGGAGATGCGGGAGGCAAACGGCATGTCGTTGACCGGCATCAGGTACTCGCTGTACCGGGCCACAGACCAGCCGTGGGTGGTGAACACGTCGGGCAGCTCGTTGGAGGACATCTTGGTCTTCATCAGCTCCTCGTAGCTGCTGCCGGGGGCGGAGAACTCCACGGTGTAGCCGGTCTCGGCCTCAAAGTCCTTGATGGCGCTCTCCAGCGCGGAGGCCTTTTCGCCCACCACGTTGGTCATGAAGGTGAGCTGGACCTTTTCGCCGGAGCCGGAATCGCCGCCGGTCTGGGAGCCGCTGGGAGAGACGGTGGGTTCGCCGCTGCTGCAGCCGGCGAGAAGGGAGACGGAAAGCGCGGCGGAGAGTGCAAGAGCGAGTGCCTTTTTCATGTTTATGTACTCCTTTCCATGTCCAAACTGGTTTCGGACTTCATGCTTTGATTATAAAAGCCTTCCGGCGGCCTGTATATGTAGCAAATCTATAATCCAGGTACGTTTTTGTGCACTCACCATCAAAACCATTGTATTTCACTTAAATGAGTTGTTATAATTGCACCAGAAATTCCGGACAACAGCGGTCAGGAGGAATCGCCATGAATATGGGGTACAGCTTTCGCAACATCTCTCTGCGCCACTTTATCATCAGCTCCATGCTGCCCATTCTGGCGCTGTTCTGCGCGCTGTCGTTCTACTACAACTGGAAGGCCCTTGAGTTCAACAAGGATGTGTACGCCGGAGCCCTGGACGCCGGGGCCAGCGCGCTCAACATGTCCTTCGCGGAGCTGGAGCAGATCTCCTTTACGCCCTACCTGTACACCGACATCTCCCGCATGATGACCTACATGAAAAACGGATATCTGGAAGCGGGGGTGGAGCCGCCCGATTATCTGAACCTGGCCCAGCTGGAGACAAATTACACCCTGCTCTTTACCAAGCTGCTCCACGCCTCGGCACAGGATGTGCGCTCCATCCGCTTTTACCCCTTCGGCCAGGGCCGGGGCGCCTGCTACTCCATCAACCGGGATACCGCCGGGCTCTCCCACACCCAGGTGAGCTGGCAGACCGTTGACACCCTCTACTCCTATACGGTGCCCTACGGCAGCAAGGCGGTCTTCCTCGGCCTGGACGGCGCACAGGACACCGGGGGCTCCTTTTTGCTGCTGCGCACCATAAAGGATTACGACTCGGGAAAAGAGCTGGGCATCCTGGAGATTGAGGCCGGTACTTCCCGGATCTATGACAGCCTGGACCGCATTAACATTACACAAAATTCCGGTCTTCTCCTTACCGATCAGACCGGAACCGTCGTCTACAGCGCCGGCAGCGCCACGCCCGACCTGCTGGCCCAGGCCGCCGGGAGCAGCGCCTATGTGGTCCAGGACTGCACCCTGGAGCGGGCTGGCTGGCAGCTGTCCCTCATTCTCTCGGTGGATGACTTCAGAGTGTCCACCGCGGAGTCCGTGGCCATCATCTTCGTGGTGGCCGCGCTGGCCTTTGTGGCCGGTTTCGTGCTCTACCGGTTCCAGTCCGCCAGCGCAGTGGTGTCCATTGACTCCATCCTGTACGCCATCCGCCAGCTCCAGGACGGCAACCTGAACTACACCTGTAAGGTGGCGGGGAACCAGGACTTCCAGGCCATTGCCGACGCCCTCAACCAGACCGGCCAGAAGCTGGACGCCCTGATCCACACCGAGGCGGAGGCCAGGGCCAGCCAGAGCCGCGCGGAGTACCTGGCCCTCCAGTCCCAGATCAACCCCCACTTCCTCTATAACGTGCTCAACGGCTTCATCGCCCTCAACCGCATGGGGGAGCGGCAGCTGCTGGAGTCCAGCATACTCCATCTCACCAAACTCTTCCGGTATATCTGCAACAACGACGACACCACCACCGTGGCCCGGGAGTACGACTTTGCCGTCCAGTACCTGGAGCTCCAGAAGCTCCGCTTCGGCGACCAGATCACCTATACCGTCATGGTGGACCCCGCCGTGGCGGACATTCGGATCCCCAAGCTGGTGGTCCAGCCCTTTGTGGAGAACTGTATCGTCCACGGCATGGAGGCCGACGACACCCCCATTGAGATCATCCTCCACTCCATGCTCCGGCGGGAGGAGAACGGCGGACAGACGCTGATTCTGGAGATCGTGGACACCGGCGTGGGCTATGACACCGCCTCCACGCCCCCTGGCGTGGGGCTGACCAACGTGATGCAGCGCCTGAGCATTTTCCATGAGCGCTCCCATTACGAGATCCGCAGCACCCCGGGCAAGGGGACCACTGTCCGCATTCTGCTGGAAATGAACCGGGAAACCACATAAGGAGTTTTGAGATGGATATATTACTGGTGGACGACGAGCGCCTGGTGCGCATATGTACCCAGTCCATGCTGGAGGAGCTTCTGACAGGGACGGACGTCTCCTATCATCACGCCGGGGGCGCGGCTCAGGCCAGAGCCTGGATCGCCGAGCATGGCGCGCCCAGTCTGGGCTTTGTGGACTATAAGATGCCCAAATGCAGCGGGATAGAGTTTCTGCTCCAGGTCCATCCCCTCTGCCCGGAGACGGTATGGGTCTTCCTCAGCGGATACGATGTCTCCGCTGAGGCGGGGCCGCTGCGGCGCTGCGGCGTGCGGTACATTCTGGCCAAGCCGGTCAGCCTGGAGGACCTGGAGCGGATCCTGCGGGAGAGCGGATTTGAAAAGGAGATGAGAAGATGCTGATCCTGATTGCCGATGACGACCGGCTGGCCCGCTATTCCCTCAAGAGCATGCTGCACGACCTGGACGACGGCACGTTTATGATCTTTGAGGCCACCAACGGAAAGACGCTGGTGGAGCAGTGCCGACGCCTCCACCCGGACGTGGCCTTCGTGGACATCAGCATGCCCCATATGGACGGCCTGACCGCCATCGAGCAGTGCAGGCAGTGCTCGATGGACACCCAGTTTGTGGTTGTCAGCGGACACTCCGAGTTTGACTACGCCAAGAAGAGCATCACGCTCCAGGTGGCCGACTACCTGGTCAAGCCGGCGGAGCCCCAACAGCTGGCGGCCCTGCTGGAGCGGCTCTCCCAGCGCCTGTCCCGCACCCGGCGGAACCTGAATATGGATTTTCAGGTCAAGGTACTGGAAAACTGCCTGCTGTGGGAGGAGATCGGCTACTGCAAGCTGGCCGACCCCTGTGCCGGGCAGCAGGGCGCCTACTGCGCCTTTGCCTTTTTCCTGGACACCCGCCCGGGCAAGGCCAACTACGCCAAGGCCTATCTGGCCATGCAGGAGAGCCTGAACGCCGTGATCCGGGAGTGCGCGGACCAGCGGCTCCGGGCCGTCCTGCGGGACTCCAGGCAGGCCTGCTTCGAGCTTATCATCCACTGCGGCGACAAGGCGTTCCCCGGCCTGTGCAGCCGGGTGGAGCGGCTGTGCCGCGCCCTGGAGTACGAGGACGCGGCGGTGACCTGCCTGTGTACCAAGGGCGTTGACCTGTGGCAGCTGTTCAAAAACACTACGGATGCGGAGGAGATGGATTACCTGCGCTTCGGGCTTCCGGCGGGCAAGCTCTGCTTTCCGGCCGAACTGCCCTTTACGCCCCAGGAGCATGAGCTGCTCTCGGCGGCCAACACGCTGGTCACCGCCTTTCAGGATGCAGACGAGGCCCTCTATCTGAAGGCCCTGGGGCAGATGAAGGCCGTCTCCCTCCACGCGCCCTTCAGCCTGGATACGGGCAGGCTCACCGCCCTGCTGAGCCTGTGCCTCAACGGGTCCTTCTCCTGGACCACGCTCCCGGCGCTGTGCCGTCAGCTGGCCGTCCACAAGAAGCAGCTCTACCTGGAGGCCGGCGCCAGCCGCACGGATAAGATGACATACGCCATGGACTATATTGCCAAGCACTATATGCAGGACATCAGCGTGGCCCAGCTGGCGTCCCGCCTGGAGATGACCCCCAACTACTTCAGCAAGCTCTTCCACGAGCGCACCGGACAGACCTTCTCCTCCTATCTGACCGCCCAGCGGGTCAACCAGGCCAAACGTATCCTGCTCACCCGGCAGGATGTGCTGGTCAAGGACGTGGCCATGATGGTGGGCTACTTCAGCTCCCGCCACTTTGCGGATGTGTTCAAGAAAATGACCGGCCTCTCGCCCAGTGAATTCCGGGAACAGGGGCACACATAGGCTGTAAAAACTGAGGAGTTGGGCGGGCAGCCGTGGAACAGGGGGAGGGACTACGCGCTGCGCCGCGGGAAAAAAGAAATACATGGGCTCCCTTTGAGGAGCGGCCTGAAGAGCCGAATGGCTCGGGTAAGCCATGTCGTCGCGGACGCGGTATCGTCTGCGGCGACATTTTTTTGCAGGAAGCGACCCGGCCTGGCGGAGCCAACGCGCTTTTTGAGTCAGGTGGAGACGGTGTGGCACACATGTGAAACATTATAAAATTCTAACATTTGTTTTTCGAGTTCTTTTTATAGGATTGTGTAAAACGCACAAAAAACGTTGAGGAGTGGGTGGCGGGTTGTTATACACTTTTGATCATGCCGCCCAGAGACGCCAGAGGTGATTCCGAAGGCAGATGGCAGCCGCCGCGCATCACCGCAAAGGAGGGCTGGCAGGAAATTTACGGCTGGATGCGGGTCGTATATATCGCATTTGTTGCGTTCACGCTGGGCTACAACATCCACGGTGTGCTTACCCTGCCTGCAGAGATCAAGATCGCCTCCTGGTTTGGCATGAGCCATATCGCGATGCCTACGGCGGTGTATTTCCTGGGCAGCTTCGGCCTCCTCCTGTATTTTATTTACCGAGACCTGATCCGGCGGTCGCTGTCGAGATACAGGCTGTTTATGCCGTTTGCTGTTACATTTTTGAATGTCTCTGTCATAACGCAGCTGATATCATGACAGGAGGGAAAAAGATGGGCTGGATCCAGCAGGTACAAGCGGCGATCGAGCGGAACCGCCCCTTGATTTTGGATGCAGAGCGCTATCTGTGGGACCATCCGGAGACTGGATACCATGAGTGGAAGGCCCATGCCTACCTGAAAGAAAAAATGGAAGCCATGGGCTATCGGGTAGAGGAAGCGGGAGAGATTCCCGGCTTCTATGCGGAGCTGGATCTGGGGAAAGCCGGGCCGTGCATCGCAGTTCTGGGCGAGATGGATGCTCTGACCTGTCCGGAACATCCCTGCGCCAACCCTGAGACAGGCGCGGTGCACGCCTGCGGACATCACACCCAGTGCGCGGCCCTTCTGGGTGTCGCGGCCGCGCTCCGGGAGCCCGGTGTGACAGACGGCCTGTGCGGAAAGATCAGACTGATGGCGGTGCCCGCGGAGGAGATCATCGAGCTGGAGTTCCGCGAGAGCCTTGTGCGGCAGGGCGTGGTGCACTACCTCCAGGGGAAGCCGGAGTTTATCTACCGCGGCTACTTTGACGGTGTGGACATGGCCATGCTGATTCACGCCGGCAAACAGGCGAAAGGCACCCATCTGAAGGTACGAAACGGTCCCACATGCGGCTGTATTGTAAAAAAGATGACCTTTATCGGCAAAGCGGCCCATGCGGGGGCACGGCCCCAGGAGGGGATCAACGCCCTCTATGCGGCCACCGCAGCCATTACGGCGGCGAACGCTATCCGGGAGCGGTTCCCCGACGATGAGCACATCCGCTTTCATCCCATCATCACGGAAGGCGGAGACGCCATCAACGTGATCCCCGACCGGGTGGTGGTGGAGAGCTATCTGCGGGGCGCCCGGGTCGCGCCCATGGAGGCCTTCAACCGGGCCATCAACAATGCGTTCGCCGGAGCCGCCGCGGCCTTTGGCGCACGGCTTGAGATTACAGACTGGCCGGGGGCCCTCCCCATGAGAAATGAGCCGGCGCTCCGGCAGGTGGCAAAGGAGGCCATGGAACTGCTGGAGGGACCGGGCACCTGCCTTCTGAGCACAGAGGCGTGGAGTCCCGGCGGGACGGACATGGGCAATCTGAGCGCACTGATGCCGGTGGTTCAGCCCAGCTCCAGCGGCGTACAGGGCGCGGGACACAGCAAAGACTTTATGATCGCAGACCCTGAACTCACCTGCGTTGTGCCGGCGGCCTGCCTGACGACCATGATCCACCTGCTGCTCCAGGATGGGGCAGAGAGAGCCACGGCGATCAAAGCGGAATATCAGCCTGTTTTCCCCGATACTGCGGCGTATTTTGCGGCGCTGGACGCCCTCTCCGTCAAGGGCGAGGCGGTCCGCTACGAGGAGGACGGCAGCATCGTCATTCACTGCGCTTCAGAGAAGAAGCGGACATAGCATCCGGGTACAGACCAGACAACCGGCAGATAAAAGCGGCGGAATGGACAACCATTTCCTGACGAATACGTTACAACGGAAGCAGCAAAGGTCAAAATAAAATGTGAGGTGAAATAGTGTGGAGATCTTCCTGAGCATCGTTGACTGGATTTGGACCAACATCTTCTCCTCGGCGGCCCTGTTTATGGGCCTGTTGATCATGATCGGACAGCTGTGCGCACGGAAAGCCGTGCTGGACAGCGTCTGCTCCGGTGTCAAGGGCTATATCGGATACCTGGTATTCAATGTGGCCACAAGCGGTTTCAGTACAACCTTCCGCCCGATCCTCAATGGACTGAGAGCCCTTTTCGGCGTTACCCTTACGGTAAACGACTCGTATTACGGCCTGTCCGCCCAGAAACAGGCGTTTGCCGATGCGGGCGGCAACGACGGCCTTCAGGGCCCCATCCTGGTGGTGGCACTGGCGATCATGATCGTCTTTGTGCTGCTGCGCCGGGTCACAAAGATCCGCTCCTTCCCCATTCAGGGCCATCTGCTGACCAACACCTCTCTCGGCATCCTCCTGATCATCTATCTCATCATGCCGGATGCCAACAACATCACACTGATCGTGGTCTGCGGCGTTATCATGGCGCTGCGCCTCATCGTACCCACCAATTTCTCGGTGGAACCGGCACAGGATCTCACAGACGGAGTTGGCATGGTGGTAGGCCATGCACAGATGTTTGCCGACCGGATCGCATGGGAGGTCGGCAAAAAGATAGAAAAGAACAGCATCAAGAAGACCGGCAAGAAGCCCAAGCGCCTGGACGACCTGCGGCTGCCCGGCTGGCTGCGCATCTTTGACGACGTGTACGTGTCCTGCTTCCTGGTGATGTTCATCTTCTTCGGCATCATCATGGCCATCATCGGCAAGGAAGCCATGATGGAGATCGACAGCAGCCTGAGCGCGGGGAGCAGCTTCCTGATGTACATCTTCGGCACTGCTGCAAAGTTCCCCCTGTACCTGGTCATCCTGTTCTCCGGCCTGCGGATGTTCGTGGCTGAGATCACCGACGCCTTCAGCGGTCTGACTCAGGGCGTCCTGAAGGGCATCCTGCCTGGCATCGACGTGGCGGCCTTCTATGGCTACTGCGGCAACCCCAACATCATTACGGCCGGCTTCCTGTGGGGCACCATCGTGATGATTATCATGACCATCCTGGGCGTGGTCCTCAACGCCCCCGTGATCGTGATGATGGGCTTCACCCAGATGATGTTCGACAACGCCTCCGCCGGTATGTTCGGCCACCACAGAGGCGGCATCAAGGGCCTGATTTTCGGCGCCAGTCTGACCGGTGTGGTGGATGTGGTGTTCGGCGGACTGTGTGCCTGGGTCTACGGTCTGGCGCAGACGGTCCAGGGCGTGGCCGCTCCCTTCGACCAGTCCATCATGATGTCCACCGTGGGCCTGGGAATCAAGTACCTGGGCATTGCGGGACTGGTGATCTGGTGCGTGGTAATGATCGCGCTGCCCCAGATCCAGTACTACTGCTGTAAGGACAAGGAGGCCTACTGGCTGGCCGCTACCGACTGGGAAGAGTATAAGCGGCGCATGCTGGACACGGAAGAGACCAACGCAAGCCATTGATTGGAAAAGAAAAGCCCGATTTTATCTGCCGGCGTTTTTCGTATGAGCGCCTTTTATAGGAGAATACAGCGGCGCGGGGCTTCAAAGCTACAGCTTTGAAGCCCCGCGCTGTCGTTATGTCATCTGTTCCAGTTCCAGCAGATTCAGCACCTTGATGGCCAGATTGGAGTCCATAAAGTAGACGTTGGCAAGGCCGCTCTTCAGCAGCGCCAACAGAGGGAGGGCCTTATAGCCGCCGCTGGCAATGCAGATTCTGGTTTTAATTTCACGCAGCGTTTTTTCGCTGGGAGAGATCATTCTGCTGTAGAGCGGGGTATCCACCACCTGACCATTTTGGCCGAGAAAAAGCCCGCCCATACAGCCCACAGCGCCGCTGGCCTCCAGCCGCTGGTACTCCAGAGGGTCCAGATGATAGGCCCAGGGCTCCAGGGTGGAGACGCTGCTGCAGTGAATGCTCACGCCCTGCTGGGCCTGAAAGATATCCCGCACAGTCCCGCTCTCCACCAACTGATTCCTCAGTTCGCTGGTCTCCAGGATGCAGGGCAGGGCAAAACACTGCGCTCTGCAGCTGTAGAGATCGGCCAGCTTTCTAATCAGGGTCATCTCTTCAAACCGGGGCTCACGCTGTTCCAGCAGACCGGAGAGCTGACGCATCACCATGCCGGGATAGGACTGGCGGGGCCTGAGATGCTGCACGAGCTTGTACATGGTCTTCCCGCGGGAGACGCTGAAAACCGCTTTGTTGGAGATGATCCCGTCAATATAGTCGGCAGCGGCCTCACAAGTGCTGTCATATGCGTCGGTCAGGCTCTTGCCTTTGCAGTTTATGACAAAAATATTGCTGTTTTGGAAGTGGTCCCGCAACTTTCCCTCCGCCTCTACGTGCCAGGACTCCGGGTAGTTGACGATTACCTCAATGATGCCCCGCTCCTGCGCCTCTGTGATGAGCCGAAAGACCTTGGTACGGGATATATTGTTTGCGTCCGCAATTTCCTGCTGCGTCATCTTGTTCACATAGTAGCTGACCGCAATATTATAGAGAAGGCGTTCATCTTCCATGGTATCCTCCTGCCCTGCGGGGCGGCGTTATCTCTGTTCCAGCTTTTTTACCCGTTCCGCCAGCATGGAGTCAGTGATCAAGGTATGTACCAGGCCGGTGCGCAGCAGGCCGAGCAGCGCCTGGGCTTTGTAAAGACCTGTGGAGACACAGATCAACTGCTTCGCCTGCTCCAATATCTTTCGCGGAGGAGCAATGAAACGGCTGTTCAGAGGTGTGTCGATAAACTCCCCCATCTGGTTATAGAAGTTGCCCTGAATGCTGCCCACAATGCCCAGATCGCCCAGCATCTTGTATTCGTCCTCGCTGAGCCAGCGCTTCCACTGTTCCAGTGTGAGTAGGCTGGAACAGATCACCGTGATCTGTTCTGCCATCTCCACCGCCGGGTAATTGATGGGGAGATTCAGCACAGCGTCCCGCAGTTGGGGACTGTCGAAGATATAGGGCAGCATCATGCAGTAGTACTCACAGTGGAAGGCGTCGCCGATTCTGCGGACAAAATCCGTCTGCTCCAGATAGGGATCTTCCATCCCCAGTAGGCCCTCTGTCTGCACCACCTTCATCCCTGGAAGGGGACGGTGAGGGGAGAGGTTCTGTACGATGCTGTACATGGTCCGCCCGCGGGATACGTTGAGCACGGTGTCATTGGTGAGCTGTGTGGCCAGATAATCCGCCGCACTCCTGCATATCTCGGAAAAAATCTCATTCCCAACGCAGTAACGACCCTCTACAATGATGGCGTCGTGCAGGTTGAAGTGCTGAAAGAAGTAATTTTTCAGATTGATAGGCTGGTAGACCATGGGCCGGACTTCAAATCGCACATAGCCTTTTTCCTCGGCCTCGGTCAGCAGGTGGGAGATCCGGGAGCGGGAGAAGAAAAGCTGCTTTGCAATTTTTTCCTGTGTCATCCCAAGACCGTAATACATGTGTGCGATTTTAAGCAGCAGATCTTCTTCCATGGGGGCCTCCGTAATTGCCGTAAGATTCCCGGTACAGCCGACTTTGTGGTGTGGACATAGAAAACAAAAGCCGAAATTTCAACTTCTGTGACATACAGATTCAACAATAGATGTCTACGCTTTAAAAATTATTTTACATTAAAAAACAGGGGAATGCAAGGTGGTTCATACCGGCCTCTGCCGCTGAGAGAATGACCTGGCCGTCTGCGGGCGGAAATGGTGCTCAGCTGCGGGCAGAGCGGACAGAACCAGCCGGGAGTCCTCCCCCCTTGAAACCGCCGCGCCGCTATCTCACATCAGCCCAGGCCGCGTCGAAAGAGATGGAGATCATCTTCTGATCCCGCTGTACGCAGTAGATGGGCAGCTGGCGGGTGGTGGCGGATGCGCCCACCACGGCGGGATGGTTGACCACATAGAACATGGCGGCCGCCGCCAGCACGCAGGCAAAGGCGGCCAGTATTTTGCGCCGGACCAGAAACAGCTTCATTACAATACCTCCTACAGTTTCTTGTGGTATCTATATATGAGCGGAACAGGGGCGGCATGTCGGCGGAAGCAGGCGGGCGCATGAGGGAGCGCGTTCAGGGCGCCCGGGAGGACCGGGCGCTCGCTCCGGCGGCGGGAGACAAAAAACACGGAAGCGGCCGGACCGGGAGGTCCGGGCGCTTCCGCATAATCAGAGAAGGCTGTGCGCTGAATCACAGGCCAAAGGAGGGGCGCCGGAAAAGGGCGGGAGAGGGACCGCACCGCTCCGGCATGAGATGGGGGAAACAGAATGTCTGCACAGCGGATCTTTCGTTAGCTTAAGCTAACCATCCGTTGGGAAAAGACTACCACATCAATGGGAATATGTCAAGGTTTTTTGCGAAAAAAGAGATCCGCGCCGGGCTTTTGCCCGGCGCGGACGGAAAACAGCAGCATGAGGATGTTTTACCCGGCCATAAACAGCCGGTCCAGGAAGCGCAGGAAGATGCCGGGCACTGTGAGCCGCGCCACCGCCCGCTCCGCCACGATGGGGATGGTCTGGAGGACCTGGCCGTCCACGGTCACCACCATCTCGCCCAGTTTCTGGCCGGCCTCCACCGGGGCTTCCACGTTTTCGCACAGGTTGATCTGGGAGCTCACGCTGTTGAGCTGGGCCTTGTCCACCAGAATGCGGCTGGACGCCGACAGCACCGGCTGGACGCAGTCCTCCTCGCCCAGGAGCACGTCGATGGGGGGCAGAGCCTGGTCGGGGTAGACGTCCATCAGGGTGTAGTTGGCAAAGCCGTAGTCCAGCAGGGCCCGGGCGGTGTCAAACCGCTCCTGGGAGGTGGGGGACTTGAGCACCACCGCGATGAGCTCCATACCGCCCCGCTCCGCCGTGGCCGAGAGGCAGTAGAGGGCGGAGTCGGTGGAGCCGGTCTTCAGGCCGGTGGCGCCGTCATAGAAGCGGATCAGCTTGTTGGTGTTGGTGAGCTGAAAGGCGCCGTCCCGCAGGGTGTCCATCCAGATGGTGGTGTACTCCCGGATGGAGGAATGGTTGAGGATCAGTTCCCGGCTCATGAGGGCGATGTCATAGGCAGAGGTCAGGTGCCCGGCGGCAGGCAGGCCGGTGCAGTTGACAAAGGTGGTGTCCGCCATACCCAACTCCGCCGCCCGCTGGTTCATCAGGGCCACAAACCCCTCCTCACTGCCCGCCACCAGCTCGGCCAGGGCCACGGCGCCGTCGTTGGCGGACACCACGGCCACCGCCTTCAGCAGGTCGTGGACCGTCATCTGCTCCCCTTCCTTCAGCCAGATCTGGCTGCCGCCCATGGACACCGCATGGGCCGACATGGTCACCGTCTGGTCCAGGGAGATGCGGCCGCTGTCAATGGCCTCCATCACCAGCAGCAGGGTCATGATCTTGGTGACGCTGGCGGGCTCCAGCTTGTCGTGGGAATTCTGTTCGTAGAGAATGGTGCCGGTCTCCTTTTCCATCAGCACCGCCGCGCCGCAGCTGACGGTAGGCGCGCCGGACGCCGCCCGGGCCCCGGGGACGGGAAGCGCCAGAAGGGCGGCCAGGGCCGCCGCAAGGAGCTTTTTTCTGTGGTTCATATGGCAGTTCCTCCGTGGTTGATTTCTAACACAGAGGATATGGAATTGTGCCCGGTTCTATACAGCGCAGAGAAATTTTGATGGGCGGACAAAAAAGAAAAAAGCGCGCTCCGGACGGCCAGTCCGGAGCGCGGAGGAGAGAGGGCTCAGCCCTGGGCCTTGGCGGCCATCTCGCCGGCAAAGGCAGCCGCGGAAGCCAGGTCGGCCTGGTCGGGGTGGGGGAGGGCGCGGTCGAAGTTGGCCAGAAAGCTGGCCGCCTTGGAGTCGCCCGGGTTCTGGGCGGCCATGGCCTCATACCGGGTCCGGACGGCGGCGGGCATCTTCCCCTGGCACATCCAGCCCCCCAGCACCGTGTTTCCGGCGGGAAGCAGCGCCCGGGTCCGCTGAAGAATGGCCTCAAAATAGGCCTCGCTGCCGCCGAAGCCGGCGGTGCCAAAGAGGGCCACCTGCTTGCCCGCCAATTGGGCCATCAGCTTCTGCATGTCCGGGGGACAGACCCCCTTGTCCGTCCAGAAGCCCAGGAACAGCACCTCCTCCTGGGGGACGGCGGTGTCCGGCCCCACGGCCTCCAGCCGGGCCTGGCCGGCGGGGAGCGCGGCGTAGACGGCACGGGCCACCTGCTCGGTGTTGCCGGTACCGCTGGAATACAAAACTGCGTAACGCATGGGCACACATCCTTTCGGGAGATCAAAGCGGAAGGAACAAACCGGAGTGTATCCGGTGGGATGATCATATCACGACTTCCCGCCCTTGTCGAGGGACAGGCGGGATGTTATAATAAGGTCTGCTATCAAAATGGGCGGCCGCCGATGGGCCGTAAGGAGGAGAGCGGGATGGAAGGGATGTTTCTGCCGGTGCTGTCTCACTTTCAGAATGAAAATATCTGGATCTCCAGCGACGGCAAGCTGCGCTATCAGGTGACCCCCGCCACTGTGACCGGTGAGGACGGCCAGGAGGAACAGATCCTGGTCGCCGAGACCTGGGAGGGTCCCTGGAGCCGGGAGTTTTCGGCCATTGAGGGGATAGAGGAGTTCCCCATGACCGACGATGGGATTGAGGAGCTGCGGGTCTGGCTGATTCTGGAGAGCGAGAAAATGAATGAGCGGCCGGACAAGAGCCTGGCGGAGAATCTGGCCCGCCGGGAGGCGGTCGTCCGCGCCAGGGAGGAAGCCCGGGCCGAAGGGGAGAAGGACTGACCCGCCAGCCATAAAACCATAAAAAACCGCGCCTGTCACTGGACAGGCGCGGTTTTTGTTATGGGGTTCAGGCCTCGGCGGAGGCGAAGAGGGAGGCGGCCCGGAGGACCAGGGCGGCCAGCTCAGCCCGGGTGGCAGTGGCCTTGGGGGAGAGGGTGTCGCCCTTGCCGGTGCCGTTGACCAGGCCGGTCTCCACGGCCCAGGCCATGGCGTCGGCGGCGTAGCCGGAGACGGCAGCCGCGTCGGTGTAGGCGCTCAGGTCAGCCTTACCGGTCACGTCCAGCCCCAGAGAGGCGGCGTAGTTGTACAGCATGACCACGGCCTGCTCACGGGTGAGAGCGGCGGTGGGGTAGAAGGAGCCGTTGCTGCCCTGGACCACGCCGGCAGAGGCGGCCCAGTTGACCGCGTCGGCGTACCAGACGCCGTCTGCCACGTCGGTGAAGCCGGCGGAGGTAGCCTCGGGGGAGCCGGCCAGCCGGTACAGGACCATGGCCAGCGCGCTGCGGTCAGTGGTGCTCAGGGGGAGGAAGGCACCCTTGCCGTTGCCCTGGAGCAGGTCCTGGGCGGTGGCGCTGCCCACGGCCTCGGAGAACCAGTCGCCGGTGTTCACGTCGGTGTACTTGGCGGCGGCCAGGGCCTTGGCGTTGTCGCCGCTGTCAGCGCTGCCGGTGCAGATGTCGCCCAGCAGGCTGGAGAAGGCGGTGTTGCTGATGAAGTTGAACTCGTCCCGCTGGTGGACCTTGTTGGTCAGGGTGTTGGCGAAGAGGACCAGGTTCAGGCCGTTGCCGTGGTACTCAATGGCCTGGATGGAGTCGTCCAGGAAGTCGGCATAGTGGTCGCCGGTGCTGGGCAGGAAGCCCTCCAGCAGCTCCTTGGAGCCGTCCAGCTGCACCAGTACCTGGGCGCCCTCGGGGATGGAGGAGAAGTAGCCGGCGCCGTAGCCGTAGAGCACGTCGTCACCCTCGGCCACATAGCTGGCGGTCACCAGGCTGTCGGTGGGATAGGTCACATAGGCCAGAGCGTCCATGGCGGAGCGGTCCACGGTCTCCCGGACCAGGGAGCCGTCGGCGAAGAGGGTCACGGCGGAGCGCATGGCGTTGGAGCCGTAGCCGATGTAGGGGGTGCCGGACTTGACGGCGGCCAGGGCCTGGTCGTCCAGAGCGGCGGCGCCGATGATCAGGTCGGCCTCAGCGGCGTTGTCGGTGACGGTGAAGCCCAGCAGCTCCATGGACTGGCGGTCGTAGTTGTACTGGGCGGCGCCGCTGACCAGGGTGCTCTTGACAAAGCCGGTGCTGTTGTCGGCGGGCTTGCCGGAGATGTAGATCACAGGGGCCTTGGTGATGGTCAGGGACAGGGGAGCCTCGGCGGCGGTGACGCCCTTGCCGGTGAGCAGGTAGGTCTGGGAGACGGACTGCCAGTCGGCGTAGTCGCACAGGAAGGAGCCCTTGTCCTCGCCGGTGAGGATCATGGCCACGGTCTTGCCCGCCCGGAGCAGATCGTTGACGGCGGAGGTGGAGTCCTCGGAGGCGTTGGACAGGATGACCTTCTCGCCGGTGACGCCGGTGAAGGAGGAGGACACATCCCAGTCGTCGGTCACGGAGCAGGCGGCGGCGATGGTCTCGTAGGCAGCGGGCTCGGCACAGGTGACCATGTCAAAGCCGCGGGTGTAGTTGAAAGCGGTGATGCCCTCGGAGTAGAGGACGGGCCACTCGGTGATGACGGTGCCGTCATACAGCACGCCGTTGGCCACGCTGCGCTTGGCCTGGTACATGGAGATCACCGCGGTGCCGGCGGGATACTCCACGCCGTCGTAGGTGAAGGCCTTGTCGGCGGTCATGACGGTGACGCCGTTGCGCGCCAGGTAGGTGAGCATGTCGTCGGCGGCCTGGAGATTGCTCTGGTTGGCGCCGTCCAGGGGGATGATGTAGCACTCGGGGTAGAAGTTGCCGTTCTGGCCCTCGCCGTCGTACTCGGGACGGAACAGGTCGGCCTCGGCGCCCTCCTCGTCGTACTGGTTGCAGAGCCACTGGCCAACCAGGTCGTAGGCGTCGGAATTGGCGTTGGTCACGCCGCGCTCAAAGATCTTGGTCTGGCAGAGCAGGTAGCTCTCCTTGTTCTGGGCGATGTAGTCGCTCTGGCCCAGCTGGCCGTAGGACAGGGCGGTGACCATGTAGTCGTCGTAGGCGGGGACCTCAACGGTGTAGGCCACGGTGCCGTGGAGCATGGCGTACTGGGGGGTGTAGCTGGTGGACATGTCGTCCCAGGGATCGTACCACTGGGTCTGGTAGCTGCCGTCGGCGTTGACCTCGCCGGTGTAGCTCAGGTAGTCGCGCTGGGGGGTCACATAGCTGTTGTGGCCGTCGTTGTTGGCCACGGCGGCAATGCCCAGGGCCTCGCCGCCGGTCATCAGGTGCTCGGCCAGCAGGTCGTACTCAAAGTTGGGCTCGTGAGGGGGATCGCAGGGCTCGCACTGGAAGGCCTCCACACGGCCGTGGAACTCGGCAAAGCTGACGGGGTTCCACTCCGCGATGAGGGCGGTCATGTTCTGGGTCTCGGCCTGGGTCTGGAAGGAGTTGTCCCGGTTCAGGTCAAAGCCGCCGGAGGAGGTACGGGTCAGATAGGTACGGCCCTCCACGTTCTCCTCGGGCACCAGGATGAAGAACACGTCGCTGAGGAGGTCGTCCACATTGACGGTCTCGGTCTCGATGGTGTAGTACTTCTCCAGGTCCACAACGGTGGACACGTCGGCGGTGGTGCCGTCGGCGTTCTTGCCCTTGATGTAGCCCAGGTAGGTGGCGGTGTCGGCCACCAGGTCGGGCACGGCCACGGAGCCGGCCTCGCCCTCGGGGCCCATCTGGGCGGCCAGCTCGGCCTCGCCCTCGGCGGTGAAGCCGGTGAGCTTGTCGTAGTCGATGGTGCCGTCGCCGGCGGCGGCGTTGAGGAGCATCCAGGCAAAGGCGGTGACGCCGTCGCTGGCGGCCACCTCATTGGCGTGGACGTTGGAGTACATCACGGGCACCTGGTAATCGCCCAGGGTGCCGTTCTCGATCTTGGCGATGAGGGCGGTGGGGTCGCTCTCGGCCTCCGCCTTGATCTCCTGCCACTTCTCCACCGCGGCCTTGTCCTTGGCCACGATGAGGTAGGGCATATCCAGGCTGGCCATGCCGTTGTCGCCCTGGCTCATGCCCATGGAGAACTTCTCCACGTACAGGTCGGTGTTCTCGGCGGCAAAGGCCACCATCTCGTCGATCTCCTCATAGATCTCGCTCATGGTGTGGAACTGGTCGTAGGGGGCCACCTTCACGCCCACGGCGCCCAGGGTCTCGCCATCGGCCTGCGCGGTCAGGTTGAAGTAACCGCACACATCCATGTAGTAGCCGCCATTGACGTGAGGCACGCTGAAGTCGTCCAGGAAGTAGCAGGTGTTGGCAAAGGTCAGGGTCACGTACACCTGGCCGTCAACCTCCTCGGCGGAGGAGACCAGGTCGGTGAAGAAGGGGGTCTCCCCGTCCTTGCACATCCAGGTGTCCAGGGCGCCGCCCTCGGTCTGGTTGGGGAACAGGGTGTCGTCCAGGTAGTCCTTGGTCTCGTCGGGCACCAGGGACCACACCGCGTCAGCGGCGGCGGCCTGGGCCTGAGCCAGGGTCATGTCGACGGGGAGCATGACCTTGAAGGTCCGCTCGGCGGTGAGGGAGATGGCGTTCTCTCCGCCGTCCTCCGTGGTGTTGACAAAGCTGGCGGCGGGGGCGGCGGTGTCCGTCTCCGCGGCAGCGGCGGGCAGAGAGACCAGCGACAGGCACAGGGCCAGCGCCAGAATCAGAGACAGCCACTTTTTGGGCGTGTGGGTACTGCTTTTCATTTGCTTCACCTTTCCTTCTCTCAAATCGCGGGCACACAGAATAAAAATACGGAATACTCACAACTTGATGAATAAATATGAATGAATAATACCACCGCAGAAGAAAAGTGTCAACTGTCCAAATGGTAAAAAATGCACAAAATAAAAGGGCGAAAACCGGAGTATTCTGGCGAAAAGAGTGACGCGCAGGGGCGGGTACAGGGAGGGACGGGAAAATAAGACCCTGGAAATGGCAATAAAGAAGCGCCCCGAAGGAGAATCGGGGCGCTTTTCGTGCTGGAATATTCAGAAAGTGAAGTCCACAGCCACCCGCTGCTCGATCACCTTTTTGATGTAGTCCACAACCTTCAGATGCTCGGGGTGGTTGGCGTAGACGGAGAGGGTGTCGGTGTTGGCGGTCTCCACGATGAGGGCCAGGTCGAAGTTGCCCTGGATGGAGCCGATGTCGATGCCCACCTCCATGTGCTTCACCTCGGGGATGACCCCCACCAGGGCCAGCAGGCGGTCCCGGACCAGAGCGCAGTTCTCGGCCCGGGACTTGCCCTCGGCCTGGTCCTTGAACTTCCATACGACAATATGCTTGAGCATGGGAATAACCTCCTTTGCAGCGTTACCGGAGCGGACAGCCGGGCAGGCAGCCAAAAATCCGGGGAGAAAACCCGCCGCGTTTCCACCAGAATGACCGTTGCGCCGGGCGCCTCATTTATATTATAATGCGTACGGCGCGGCGGAGCAAGCCCGGAAGGGGCGGGATCTCCGCCGCTTACTGGAAAAATGCGGGGCTGGGGGAGATACCGCCCGGACCTGCGGCCTTTCCTAGGAAAGAAGGAAAAAGCATGGAATATCGGATGAATCGGAGCCTGAGCACATCCTACCGGCTGGCAGGGGTGGTGTTCCTGGTGGCGGCGGTGCTGCTGTGGGTGTGCAGCGGGCTGGAGCTGATGGGGGACGACAGTCTGCGGCTTCTGTGCCGCATCGGCGCCGTGGTGGTGGCGGTGCTGGCGGTGGTTTCCCTGCTGCGCCCCGCCCGGGCCTGCGTCCGGCTGGAGGACGACGATACCCTCCGCTGCTGCGACGGCTACGGACCGGCCAAGCGGGTCGCCACCGGCGACATCGCCCGGGTGGACCTGCTGGGCGGACGCCGGATGGCCCTCTACCTCAAGAACGGAAAGCGGATCAATCTGGAATTCCTCTTTGAGGGACGGGAGATCTTCCTGGCCGAGCTGCGGTCCAGGGGCATCCCGGTGGAGAGCCCGGCGCAGCGATAACAAGTGGCTTTTAAAGTAAAGTATGGAGCGCCGCGCCCCTCAGGGGGCGCGG
>NZ_JBBMFK010000007.1:0-142997 GCF_040096055.1 Pseudoflavonifractor intestinihominis | reverse complement strand
GCGGGACAGCGCTCAATAATTCTTGGCCTGAAGCTCGAAATAGGCCTGAGGATGGGCACACACGGGGCACACGCCGGGGGCTTCCTTGCCCACGTGGATGTGGCCGCAGTTGCGGCACTTCCAGATATACTCCTCGCCGCGCTTGAAAACCATACCCTCCTCCAGGTTCTTCAGGAGAGTCAGGTAGCGCTCCTCGTGCTCCTTCTCGATCTTGCCCACGCCGGAGAACAGGAAGGCCAGACGCTCAAAGCCCTCCTCCTTGGCCGTCTCGGCCATCTCCTTGTACATCTGGGTCCACTCCTCGTTCTCACCGGCAGCGGCGGACTTCAGATTGGCGGCAGTGTCGCCGATGCCGCCCAGTTCCTTGAACCACAGCTTGGCGTGCTCCTTCTCATTGCCCGCGGTCTCCTCGAAGATGGCCGCGATCTGCTCGAAGCCCTCCTTCTTGGCCTTGCTGGCAAAATAGGTGTACTTGTTCCGGGCCATGCTCTCGCCCGCAAACGCCTTCCAGAGATTGGCCTCCGTCTTGCTGCCCTTCAGTTCCATTGCAAAGTCTCCTTTCTGTTCTGTTTTTTTCCTTCAACGGACTCAGTCCGCGTTCTTCCAATAGCCGTGGAGGTTGCACAGCTCGTAGGCCTTCACTTCGCCGTCGGCGCTGAAGGTACGCAACTCCGGCTTGTCGCCGGGTTTGGGGAATTTCATGGTGACGGTGTCGCCGCTGACGGCGGCAATCAGGGGGATGTAGTGCTCGGGGAGCATGGGGTGCTCCACCCCGCCCACCTTGACGGTGACGGAGTAGCCGTGGCCGTGAGCGGTCTTCTCCACCACGGGGACGTGCTTCTCCAGGGCGCCGTCCGTGGTGTTGGGCACCAGCTCCTCCATCTTCTCTCCGCAGCAGAACAGGGGTACACCTTTGTCCACGACCTTGAATGCGATATTGCCGCAGTGCGCGCAGCGGTACAGCTTGAGCTCCATCTTATTTCCTCCTTTTTTGGTTACAGAATATCAGAGTTTGCCTTTTCATGCAACATCTGATATGCCTTCCTCCTTAACAGTAATGATTGCTGATATTAAGATATCAGATTGTACTCCAAAAAGCAAGCCTTTTCGAAAAAAATTTTTCCGCTTCTAAAATCTGTATTCCGGCGCATACTACGAGACGGATGGAGAACCCGCCAGAACAACAAATTTTCAGGAGGAATACGATGAAACGGACCTTTGCGCTCTTTGTTCTGGGCCTGACGGTGGCCCTTGGGGCAGCGGGCTGCTCGGCGGAGAAGATGCCCGACGTAACCCCCACGCCCACACCGATAATCACCCCGGATATGCCCAATGATACCCACAGCAGTGAAATGCCCTCGGCCAGCCCCTCCGACATGCCCGCTCCCTCGGCCAGTGACGGGGACTACTACTCCGACGAGAACGGCCATGTGGAGGGCGACGGCCAGACCGATATGGACAACGCCGGAGACTCCATGAAGGACGCGGTGGATGATGCGGGCGACGCCGCCAAGGACGTGATCGACGGCGCCGGCCGGGCGGTGGAGGACATCGGCAAGGGTGTCCAGGACATCGGAAAAGGCGTGGAGCGGACGGTAAAATAATCCCTCCGGCAGCCTGATACAGCAATGAGCCGCGCCGGAATGGCGCGGCTCATTTGCTTATATATCACGGCTCCTGCCGGGAAAAGCGGAGCACCAGGGCAGTGCGGTCGTCCGGGCCCACCTCCTTCCCGTCGCTCTCGTCGATGAGGGCACAGGCCAGATCCTTGGGGCTGTCCCCCTCAAAGGCGGAGAACATGTCCCGCAGCCACTGGTCTTCCCCGCCGCCGGCCACTCCGTCGCTGACCAGCAGTACCATGTCCCCCGGCTCCAGCTTCAGCGTGGTCACGTCGGGGGCGCCACCCTCCCCCGCCGACAGCCCGGCAGGCAGAGACGCGCCGGTGATCCGGGTCACAGCCTTTCCTTTTCGTACATAGGTGGGGGCCGCGCCGTATTTGTAGACCCACATGGAACCGGTGAACAGGTCCAGCCGCAGCAGGTCGATGGTGGTGAAGCCGCCGGCGTCCTCCCCCCGCAGGGCCAGGGCGGAGCTGATGGTCTTCAGGGCGGTCTCCGCCGGGATGCCCGCCCGGAGGAACTGCTCCAGCAGCCGCACCGCCAGGGAGGAGTCCTCCCCAGCCGCCGGGCCGCTGCCCATGCCATCGCACAGGAGCACGTACAGACTGCCGTCGTCCAGCTTGAACCAGGCCCCTGTGTCCCCGCTGACGGTCTGACCGTCCTTCTTCCGGGCGGCCACCCCCGCCACCGCCATAAAGGGCTCCGCCTGGGCAAACACCAGCTTGTTCAGCCGTTTTCCCTCCTCGTCTCCGGCGGCCCGGAGCGGCACCCCCGCCAGGGCGGAGAGCTTTTTCAGCTCCTCGGGGGTCCGCAGGCAGTCCAGTCCACGGCCCTCGATCTCCACCCGCAGGCGGCCCGCCTGGTCGTAAAAGGCGGCGGTCTCCCCCTCCAGGCCCAGGGCGGTGAGGTGCTGGCGGATGCGCTTCTCCCGCACCGGGTCGGGCACCAGCTCCCGGCCGAACTCCGCCGCCGCCGTCCCCAGCACCTCGGCCAGGGCACCGTACTCCCGGCACACGGCAGACCGGTTGTCCTTCAGGCGGGCGGCGTACTGCCGCCGGTAGAGCAGGCCCACCAGCTCCTCGTTGGCCGCCGCCAGAAAGGCGGAAAACCGGAGGCACCGGTTGGAGAAGTGGGGCGGAAAGTCCCCCGGTTCCCCCCGGCCCCGGTCCAGCATGGCGGGAAGGGCGTCGTTGAGGGCGTTGAAGGTGGTCACATAGTCCCGCTGCCAGCAGGCCGACTGGAGCGCGCACTTGCGGCACACCCGGTTGGCCGCCCGGTCGAAAATGGCGGCGGAGTCGTTGTCGTTGGGCGTCCCGCCGTTCAGGCTCTGCCGCAGGGACTCCTGCAGGGACCGGAAGGCCCCCGCCGCCCCGTCCAGCCGGTCCCGCAGGTACTCCTGGGCCTTGGCCGTGGTGTCCCGCCGCCGCTCGGACACCGACAGGGCCGCCGCCCACCGGAAGGCCCGCTGGGGCAGCATCAGGAAGAGGACCGAGGCAATAAAGACCTCGTAGAGGATGGCGATCTGAAAACCGTTGTCCCAGGTCCACAGCACCGCCACCGCGTTGGCAATAACGTAGGCCAGGGCGGCGAAGA
This sequence comes from Pseudoflavonifractor intestinihominis, assembly GCF_040096055.1. Lineage (NCBI taxonomy): Bacteria > Bacillati > Bacillota > Clostridia > Eubacteriales > Oscillospiraceae > Pseudoflavonifractor > Pseudoflavonifractor intestinihominis. The sequence goes on along the minus strand of NZ_JBBMFK010000007.1, from coordinate 139,785 downwards.
GCTTGCCCTGCCGCCGGAACACGCCGGTGATGAGCCCGGCAAAGCCGAAGGCCATGCTGCAAAAGGGCGCGCCGCCGGAGGCCACGTCCATGGCCAGCCCTGCCGCCACGCCCGCCGCCGCTCCCACGCCGATGCCGCACTGATACCCCGCCACCATCACTGCCAGGGCGGCGGAAAACCGGCCCAGGGAGATGGTGCCGTCAAAGAGGGTGATCTTGCTCAGGGTGATGAGCACGGTGCCGCCCAGGATGAGAAAGCTCACCAGCTGCCGCACGGTCAGCTCGCCGCCCTCCTCCTTCCGCTTCCAGGGGGAAAAGGCCAGACGGTAGAAGTAGACCGCCCCGGCGGTGAGGATGAGCTCGGTGGCGAAAAAGATGGTGTCCACCGTCAGCCAGCCCCGCTTGGACAGGTACACAAAGCCGGTGACAAAGTTCATGGCCGCCGACACGGCGGGCATGAACCAGGTCCAGCGGTAGGCCTTCACGTCATAGAAGGCGAAGGACACGGAGAAGATCAGGATGGCCGCCGCCACATACCGCAGTCCCTGGGTAAAGCCCTGAAAGGAGAGGTACCCGAAGCAGGCCCCCAGCAGGGCGGAGAAGCCGTCCAGCCCGGAGCCGGAGGCCCCCACCATGGCCAGCCCGAAAGGTGCGCTGCCGCCGAAGATCTCCGCCCCCGACAGCATGGCCCCCAGCAGGAACCGGATCGCGCACTCCGCCGTGCGCACCAGCGCCGGGGCACGGAGCACCAGACGGCCTGTGTCCCGCATCTCCTCCCTGGCCCGGGCGGCCCGGGTCTTCAGCTTTTCCTTCGTCGCCATGTTCCGCACGTCTCCTTTTTCCTCCCGGCTTGTCCCACCGGGAGGTGCATCGGAGACAGTATAATCCATTATATGGAAAAACTTAGTCGGAATCAGACGCGCCTTCAAAGAATCAAAGTACAAAAAAGCGCCGTTCTCCCCATTATATCTATAGAAAGCGGCGCTTTCTGTCACAAATTCCTGGAAATTCTCAGCGCCGTCCCAAAGGCCGGAAGAGAATGTGGAGCACGCCGTCACGGTCAGCGAGCGCCTGAGCGTCCACCTGGTAGACCGCGCGGATCACCTCCTCGGTGAGCACCTCCCGGGGCGTCCCTTCCGCCACCACCCGGCCGTCCTTGACCGCGTACAGCCTGTCGCAGTACATGGCGGCAATGTTCAGATCTTGAATGGCGGCCAGCACCGTCTTTCCCAGGCCCTTCACCAGGTCCATCAGCTCCATCTGGCGCCTGACGTCCAGGCGGCCGGTGGGCTCGTCCAGCAACAGGCAGGGGGTCTGCTGGGCCAGGGCGCGGGCCAGGATGATCCGCTGCTGCTCTCCCCCGGACAGGGTGGAGAACCTGCGCTCCTCACATCCCGCCATACCCACGGCGGCGATGGCCTCCCGGACGATGGGGCCGTCCTCCCCGGCGTCTTTTCGGAGAAATCCCCCGCGGAGCCCGCGGCCCATGGAAACCACCTCCCCCACCGTGAAGTCAAAGCTGCATCCGTCGTTCCGGGCCACCACGCCCAACTTCCGGGCCCACTCCCGGGGAGGCCAGTCCGCCGCCGGCCGTCCGTCCAGGTACACCGCCCCGGCGGCGGGCGTGAGGATCTGGCCGATGCAGCGGAGCAGAGCGCTTTTTCCGCTGCCGTTGGGGCCGATGATGCCCACAAACTGGCCGTCCTCCGCCGTGATGTCCAGGCCCCTCAGGATTTCCCTTCCCCCCAGCTGGACCCGCAGGTCCTGCGCCGTAATCTTCATCCTTCCCACCTCCAAAGCCGTAGTTTCTGTACGCGGGCCCATAAAACAGCCCCACGACCTCCGCCCGCTCCCCTGCCGCCAAATGCCCGAGAAACAAAGACGCCTGCTTTTTCAAAAAGCAGGCGTCTTTGTTTTGGACAAGGTCCCCCCTTGTCCAAAGCTCAGACGGGTTACTTTCTGCGGAAGATCCCCCATCGTTCCTATCAAGCAGGTTTCCTGGCTTACGGCTCCTCACGTCCCGCGCCTTCTCGCCGGCATACGCCCGGCAATGGCCTGGGAGATCTCCTCCCCGCGGTCTGCTCCCCGAATACAGTGACCGGATCGCTCGGGATTCTCACCCGATTCCCTTTCACCTCATCCATGATGAGCACTTGATAAGTACACAGTATTCCATTATCCGGGCAAAATCCCCGGCTCTCATTCCATACAGGTTCCCCTGACTATTCTCCCCTGTCCGGGGAAAGGACTCAGGCCAGGCTGCCCAGCACGGCCCCGGCGGCCTCCAGCGTGCGGCTCAGGTCCTCATGGCTGTGGGCGGCAGAGACGAACATGGCCTCGAACTGGGCGGGGGCCAGATAGATGCCCCGCTCCAGCATGCCGGCGAAATACCGGGCGTACATGGCCACGTCGCTGCCCTTGGCGTCGGTAAAGCTGTTCACGTCGGTAGGGGTGAAGAAGGGGGCCAGCAGGGAGCCCACCTGGTTGATATGCACCGGCGCGCCGGTGCGCTCCGCCGCCTCCCGCAGGCCGCCGGCCAGCAGAGCGGCGTAGTCCCCGATCTGGGTATACACCTCCGGGTGGTCCTTCAGATAGCGCAGCTGGGCCAGGCCCGCGGCCATGGCCACCGGGTTGCCGCTGAGGGTGCCCGCCTGGTAGACCGGGCCGCAGGGGGCCACCTGCTCCATCATCTGCCGGCTGGCGCAGTAGGCGCCCACGGGCATGCCGCCGCCGATGATCTTGCCGAAGGTGACAATGTCCGCCTTCACGCCGTAGTAGGCCTGGGCGCCGCCCAGGGCCAGGCGGAAGCCGGTGATGACCTCGTCAAAGATGAGCAGAGCGCCGTACTTGTCGCACAGGGTCCGCAGGCCCTCCAGGAAGCCGGGGGCGGGGCCCACCACGCCCATGTTGGCGGCCACAGGCTCCACGATGACGGCGGCCACCTGGCCGGGGTTCTGCTCCAGCAGGGTCTCCACGCTCTTCAGGTCGTTGAACTGGGCGGTGAGGGTGTCCTGCACCACCACCTCCGGCACACCCGCGGAGGTGGGATGTCCCCCCGCCAGGGCGGAGGAGCCGGCCCCCACCAGAAGGCAGTCGGAATGGCCGTGGTAGCAGCCCTCGAACTTGATGAGCTTGTCCCGGCCGGTGACGCCCCGGGCCAGCCGCAGGGCGGACATGACCGCCTCGGTGCCCGAGTTGACCATGCGCACCATCTCGATGTTGGGCACCAGCTCCACCATCAGCTCGGCGATCTCCACCTCACGGGCGGTGGGCGCGCCGAAGGACAGGCCGTCCTTCACCGCCTTCTCCACCGCCTCCCGGATGACCGGGTGGTTGTGGCCCAGGATCATGGGGCCCCAGGAACCCACATAGTCCACATACTTTCTGCCGTCCTCGTCCCAGAGGTAGGCGCCGTCGGCCCGGGTGATAAACCGGGGGGCCATGCCCACGGCCCGGAAGGCCCGCACCGGGGAGTTGACCCCGCCGGGCAGCACACGCTTCGCCTCTTCAAAGAGCTGTTCGCTGCGGTCCATCAGCCGATATCCCCTTTCTTCATGGCCTGGGCCAGTTCCTTGGCGTAGTAGGTGATGAGGATGTCCGCCCCGGCCCGGAACACGGAGACGGCGCTCTCGCACATGATGCGGTACTCGTCAATGAGCCCGGCGGCGGCAGCGGCCTTCACCATGGCGTACTCGCCGGACACGGAATAGGCCGCCATGGGCAGGTCAAAGGCGTCCTTGCACTCCCGGATCACGTCCAGGTAGGCCAAGGCGGGCTTGACCATCAGGATGTCGGCACCCTCGTCCACGTCCAGGGCGCACTCCTTGATGGCCTCCCGGCGGTTGTGGGGGTCCATCTGGTAGCCCTTCCGGTCGCCGAAGGAGGGCGCGGAGCCCGCCGCCTCGCGGAAGGGGCCGTAGAAGGCGGAGGCGTACTTGGCGGAGTAGGACATGATGGGCACATTCTTGTACCCGGCCCCGTCCAGAGCGGTCCGGATGGCGCCGATGCGGCCGTCCATCATGTCGCTGGGGGCCACCATATCCGCCCCGGCCTGGGCGTGGGAGAGGGCGATCTTGGCGATCATCTCCAGGGTCTTGTCGTTGTCCACCTCGTGGCCGCAGAGGATACCGCAGTGGCCGTGGTCGGTGTACTCGCACATGCACACGTCGGTGACCACATAAAAGTCGGGGAACTCCTTCTTGATGGCCCGGATGGCCTCCTGCACCACGCCGTTCTCCACCCAGGCGGAGGTGCCCACGGCGTCCTTGCTGGCGGGCAGGCCGAAGAGGATGCACCGGCCCACGCCGGCGTCCAGGCACTCCTGCACCGCCTCGCCCACGGTGTCCAGACCGTAGTGGTACTGGCCCTCCAGGGCGGGGATGGGGCGGCGGCCCTTCAGGGTCTCGTCCACAAAGATGGGGTAGATCAGGCTGTCGGGGGACATGCGGGTCTCCCGGCACATCCGCCGGATGCTGTCATTCCCGCGCAGACGGCGGGGGCGTTGAATGAGTTCCATCATGCTGCTTCCTTTCAGTGGGCGGGGGTTCCGCCCGGATTGGTCCCTTAGCGCAGGCCCGGACCAGGGCCTTAAAACATGCTGCTGATTTTCTCCACCATGGCGTCGATGGTGGCCCGCTGGGCCACCACCACGGGGATGCCGTGGGCTCTGGCCTGGGCGGCGGTCTGCTCCCCGATGCACACGCCGGTGATGCGGTCAAAGGGGAAGTCCTCCCCCACGGTGGACACAAAGCCCTTCACCGTGGAGGCGCTGGTGAAGGTGACCAGGGTGCCCTCCTCCGCCAGCAGCCGGTCCCGCAGCTCCTCAGAGCGGGGATTGTCGTACAGCGTGCGGTAGACGGCAATGTCGTCATAGGAAATTTTAGCCCCATCCAGGGCGTCCGTCAAGGCCTTGGAGCCCAGCTCCGCCCGGAGCAGGAGCACCTTGCCTCGGGCCAGACCGGCCAGGCCCGCCCCCAGGTGGGCCGCGTCGTACACCTCGGGCACATAGTCGGCCCGCAGGCCGTGGGCCAGCAGGGCTTTGGCGGTTCCAGGGCCGATGGCCGCCAGCTTCACGGTCCCCAGGGCCCGGGCGTCCCTGCCCATGGTCTCCAGGGTGCGCCAGACCGTCTCCACCCCGGCGGCGCTGGTGAATACTAGCCACTCATAGCCGGAAATGGCGTTCAGGGCCGTCTCCATGGCGGGACAGGGCAGGATGGGCACGGTCTCGATGCAGGGGTACTCCACCACTTGGGCGCCCATAGCCCGCAGGCGGGGCGCCAGGGTGCCGGAACGCTCCTTGGGCCGGGTCACCACTACGGTGCGGCCCTTGAGGGGCAGGGCATCGAACCAGTCGAACTTGTCCGCCAGGCCACAGACCTGGCCGAAAATGCTGATGGCGGGGCTTTCAATATGGTGCTCCGCCGCCGCCTGGGCCAGGGTAGCCGCGGTGGCGTTGACCCGGCGCTGGCCGGGTGTGGTGCCCCGCTCCACGATGGCAGCGGGGGTGTCCGGGTCCATACCCGCGGCGGTGAGCCCGGCGCAGATGGCGGGCAGGCTGCTCACCCCCATGAGGAACACCAGGGTGCCCTTGGTGCGCACCAGGGCCTCAAAGTCGATGTCCAGGGCCTTGCCCGCCCGGGCGTGTCCGGTGATGATGTGGAGGGAGGAGGTAAAGTCCCGGTGGGTCACCGGGATGCCCCCGTAGGCGGGCACGGCGATGGCAGAGGTCACGCCGGGCACCTCCTGGAAGGGGATGCCGTGCTCGGCCAGCAGCTCCAGCTCCTCGCCGCCCCGGCCGAAGAGGAAGGGATCGCCGCCCTTCAGCCGCACCACGTTCTTCCCCTCCTGGGCCTTGCGCAGGAGAATGCGGTTGATCTCATCCTGGGGCACCAGATGGTGGGAGGCCTGCTTGCCCACGTCGATGGCCTCGGCTTTCTCCGGGATGAGTGCCAGGATCTCCGGGGCCACCAGCCGGTCGTACACCACCACTTCCGCTTTTTCCAGGGCCTCCAGGCCCTTGCGGGTCAGCAGGCCCGGGTCTCCCGGACCGGCCCCCACCAGCGTCACCATGCCGCTCATTCCGCCGCCTCCTTTATCCGGCGGGCCAGGGCCTCCCCCAGCTGCTCCGCCTCACTCACAGGACCGGAAATCCGGTCCCGCCGTCCGTTTTCGTCCATTCCGGTGAGAATCAGGGTATCCCCGTCCACCACGCCGTGGGCCGCCACCGGCGAGGAACAGCCCCCGTCCAACACCCGCACAAAGGCCCGCTCGGCCAGAGCGCAGGCGGTGCCGTCCTGGTCCGCCACAGCGGCCAGACAGGGGTAGTTCTCCCCCGCCTGGGTCTGGACTGCCAGGATGCCCTGTCCGGCGGCGGGGATGATCTCCTCCGCCGTAAAGTACCGGGCAATGCGCCCCTCCAGCCCCAGCCGCTTCAGCCCGGCGGAGGCCAGCACCAGGGCGGAATACTGCCCCTCGTCCAGCTTCCGCAGGCGGGTCTGCACGTTGCCCCGCACCGGGGCCACCTCCATATCGGGGTACAGGGCCGCCAGCTGGATGGCCCGGCGGCGGGAGGCGCAGCCGATGGGCAGGGACGGGTCCAGCTCCGTCTTTCCCGCGGGCAGCACCAGGGCGTCCCGGGGGTCCTCCCGTTTGGAGAAGGCCGCCAGGGGCAGCCGTGGGTCGGTCTCCATGGGCAGGTCCTTGCAGGAGTGGACGGTGATGTCCACCCGGCCCTCCAGCAGAGCCGCGTCCAGCTCCCGGACAAAGAGGCCCTTGCCGCCCACCTTGTCCAGGGTGCGGTCCAGAATTTTATCGCCGGTGGTCTTCATGGTCACCAGCTCCAGCTCGATACTGGGGTCAAAGGCCCGGATGGCCTCCATCACCAGCTGAGACTGGGTGACAGCCAGGACGCTCTCCCGGCTTCCGATGCGCAGCTTCATCCTTTTCCCTCCTTCAGGGTCTCCCGGATGGCGGCGGCCGCTCTGGCCACCGCCCTGTGGTCGTTATTGGCGGACACCACGCCGGCCACCAGCTCCTCCCCCAGGCACACCGCTGGGAAGAGGAAGGTGCACTCCTCCCGCCGGTCGGCCACGCTGACGGGGATGCCCAGTGCACGGGCCTCTTCCCCCACCAGACGGTTCACCGCCCGGTCGTCTGTGGCAGCCACGGCTAGGACCGCGCCGTCTAGGTCGCCGGACCGGTAGGGCCGCTGGAGCCAGCTGACACCCTCTATCTTCTCCTTCCACTCCGGGGCAATCAGGGTCACCTGAGCGCCGAAGGTCCTGAGCACCCCGGCCCGGCGGCAGGCGATGGCCCCGCCCCCCACCACCACGGCCTTGCGGCCGTTCAGGTCGATGAAGAGGGGAAAGCGGATCTCCTTTTGTTCCATGTCACTCCACCCTTCCGCCGTTGCGGGTGCGGATCTTCTCCTCGCACTTGGCCAGTTCCCCGGCGGTGAGGATCTCCTTCAGGCCGCCGGAGAGCAGCTCCACCGCCCGGCTCACCGCGTACTCGGCCACCTCGGCCTTGTCCATGGTCTCCAGGTCGGGCCGCTCCAGCACCCGGTCGGTGATGTCCGCCTTGAGCCGCTCCAGCAGGGGCAGGCTCTCCCGGTAGTCCGCCCACTGGTAGAAGCGGGCGATCTGGCTCTCCAGGATCTCCTCCACCTCGGGGGGCGCCTGCCGCTCGGGGGCGGCCCCCAGGGCGTCCACGTTGAACAGGGCCACGCCCGGCAGGTCCCCGGCCTCGGGCTGGATGTCCCGGGGAATGGCCAGGTCCACCAGCAGAGCCGGGGGCGCTTTGAGGACGGAGAGCTCGGAGGCGGTGACGGTGTAGTGGGGGCTGGTTGTGGCGGAGAGGAGGATATCCCGCCCTTCCATGGCGGCATACCGCTCATCATAGGGGGCCACGGCGCAGCCCGCGGGGACCACGGTCTCCCCGTGGTGGTAGCTCCGCAGGGTGACCGTGACGGCACAGCCCGCCTCCCGCAGCAGGGAGGCCGCCAGGCGGCCCATCTCCCCGTTGCCGATGACAAGGGCCTTCCGTCCGGCCAGGCCGCCGGTCTCCCGCTCCAGCATCTCCACGGCCCGAGAGGCTGCGGAGGTGGGCAGGGCCGTGAGCCGGGCCTTGGTCTTGACCGCCTTGGAGGCGGAGACGGCGGTGCGGAACAGGGTCTCCAGCACCGGGTCGGCGCCCCCGTTCTCCCGGGATGCGGCGATAGCCGTCTTGACCTGGGTGACGATCTGGTCCTCGCCCCAGATCTGGGACCGGAGCCCCGCGGCCACCCGGGCCAGATGCCTCACCGCGGCCTCGTCCCGCCGGGTGACAAAGGCGTGGGCGAAGGGGGCGTAGTCCTGACCGGCGGCGGCGCACAGCACCGCGCCGGGCTCCGGGTCCACCCCGGGCTGGCAGGAGAGGTATATCTCCGTCCGGTTGCAGGTGGAGATGATGACGCAGCCCTGTACGCCGGGCACACTGCGCTTGATCTCCCCCGACAGCTCCCCCGCCTGATTGCGGGTAAAGGAGAGCCGCTCCCGCAGGGCGATGGGGGCCAGGCCGTAGTCCAGGCCGGACATGGATAGGTTCATATGTTGCACTTCCTTACAGGGGCATATGGCCCCGCTTATGTCTCGTTCCGGTGCTCCTTGACCAGCACCACGGAGAAGTAGCCTTCGCCCTCCTCCAGTTCCTCCAGGCTGTGGTACACCCGCTCGCCTGTCATGCCGCAGTTGGCCACCATCTCGCCGTCCAGGCCCCGCTCGCGCAGCTTGTCCCGCAGGGCGGGCAGGCTCTTGCCCGCCTTCATGAAGGCCTTGTTGGCCGGGAAGTCCAGGCAGTCATCCACGCCCTCATAGGAGGCGGGCACCACCAGCAGCCGCTCGGCACTCTCACACAGGGAGGTGCCCAGCCTGGCCGCCACGGCGCAGATGGAGGGCACACCGGGGATCAGCTCAGCGTCATAGCCCCGGGCGAGCACCTTCTTGTGGACGTAGATGTAGGTGGAGTAGAGAGTGGGGTCCCCCAGGGTGATGAAGGCCACGTTCTTCCCCTCGTCCAGCAGGGCGCAGATGCGCCCGGCGATCTCCTCATAGCAGCCGTCCAGCAGGGCCTTGTCCCGCACCATGGGGGTGGGACAGGGCAGGAGGTTCTTGCCCTCCACCACGTCCTTCACGATATTCAGGGCGGTCTTTTCCCCGCTGCCCTTGTCGGGCACGGCCACCACGTCGGCCTCCAGCAGAATGCGGCGTGCCTTCAGGGTGAGCAGCTCCGGATCTCCGGGGCCCACCCCCACGCCGTACAGTTTTCCTCGGTTCATGTCGTCTCCTCCTGTTTCAATAGACGCAGCAGCTCCCGCCGGACCTCGCTGATGGTGGCGGCGGACACGTCGGTGTCCAGCCCGTCCTGCTCCCGCAGGATCTCCATCAGGTGGGCCATGCGGGGCAGGCGCAGCTGGTTGGCCCGGAGCACCTCCGGCTGGGAAAAGAGTTCTCCCGGCGTGCCCTCCAGCAGGACCCGGCCCTGCCCCAGCAGATAGGCGTAGTCGCAGGAGATGGGCACCACGTCCATGTCATGGGTGGCCAGCAGAATGGTCATGCCCAGGCTGTCCCGCAGCTGGGACAGCAGGCGCATCAGCTCGCTGACCCCGTGGGGGTCCAGTCCGGCGGTGGGCTCGTCCAGAATGAGCACCTCCGGCTCCATCACCAGCACCCCGGCGATGGCCACCCGCTTCTTCTGCCCGAAGGACAGGGCGTGGGTGGGCTTGTCCCGCAGGGCGGACACGCCGGTGCGCTCCATGGCCTGCTCCACCCGGCGGCGGACCTCCGCCTCAGGCAGGCCCAGGTTCACCGCGCCGAAGGAGATGTCCCGGTACACGTCGGCGGAAAAGAGCTGGTCGTCCGGGTCCTGGAACACAATGCCCACCCGGCGGCGCAGCTCTGTGATGCCCTTCCGGTCCCGGCGGACCGGCTCCCCGTCCAGCAACACCTGGCCGGAGGCGGGGCTGAGCACCCCGTTCAGATTGAGAAACAGGGTGGACTTGCCCGCGCCGTTGGCCCCCAGGATGCCGGTAATCTTCCCCTTCTGGGCCTTGAGGGAGATGTGATCCAGGGCTACGGTGCCGTCCTCGTAGGTGTAGCACAGGTCCCTGGCCTCAATGGCGGCGTTCATCCTCCCACACTCCTCTCCAAATACAGCACCAAAATCTGCCCCAGGGCCACCCCCGCCGTGGCGGGATAGAGCCAGCGCCCCGCCCGGTAGCCGCTGGACAGGGTGGTCAGATGGTTGGTATAGCCCCGGGACTCCAGGGCGGTATATACCCGGTCCGCCTTCCGCCAGGCCCGCAGGAACACCATGGAGATCAGTGTCCCCAGGGAGGAGATGGACCGGCGCACGCCCTGGTAGCCCAGCCGGGACTCCTGGGCGATGCGGATGTTGGAGGCCGTCTCGGCCAGCACAAAGATAAAGCGGTAGATGAGCTCCATCAGCTCCACCAGCAGCTTGGGCACGTGGAGCTTCTCCATGGCCATGGTCACGTCGGTGACCGGGGTGTTTAAAGTGAGAAAGTACATGCACGCCACCGCACCCATGGCCTTGCAGAACAGGGTGGACGCCTGGCGGAGGGCGGCGGCGTCAAAGCCCCACATGCGGCTGCCCACGGGGACCGCCGCCAGAACGGCGGCCCCTGCCGGGTAGCTGTGAATCAGAACGGTAATGCTGCCAATCAGCAGAAATGCCAGGGGGATCTTCAGAAAGTGGAGATAGACCCGGGGCGACAGTCCGCCCAGCAGCCATGTCAGCACGCCCATGCCCACCAGGGTGGCCAGCCCCACCGCAATGCTGTCGCAGCACAGGCAGAGCACCAGGCTCACCGCAGTCAGCAGCAGCTTGGGCATGGGGGACACCCGCCGCATGCGGGACTGATAGGCGTAACGGTCGGTTCCCATGGTCAGTTTGCCTCCTCGTTCTTTTTCCCGTCGCCGGGCCGCTTGGTGATTCGGCCCAGCACAAAGCCCACCACGCCGGCGCCGATGGCCGCCTGAAGGGCAAAGAGCAGGGACTCCACCTCGCCGCTGGCAGGCTCCAGAATGGGCTCAAACCAGGGCTCGTAGTCGGGATTGATCTCCTGGATGGCCTCCTCGGCCTGGTCGTCGGCGCCGCCGAACTCGGCGTTGGGCAGGAGCCACAGGGGAATGGCCGCCAGCAGCACGGCCAGGACAACCAAAATCAGATTTTTCTGCCAAACCTTCATCTCATTCCCCTCCTTACACCACACGGAGCGCCTGGAGCTCGTTCTTGCTGTACTTCTCCAGCACGTTGAACACCACCACGGTCAGCAGTCCCTCAGCGATGGCCAGGGGGATCTGGGTGACGGCAAAGATGGTGAGGAACTTGAGCATACCGTCTCCGGTGGCCAGGGCCAGCTGGATGGAGGTGACCACGTAGGTCAGCAGATCCCCCAGGGCGGCGGCGGCAAAGACCGCCACGGCGGCGGGGGCGCCCACCTTGCGCAGCAGCTTATACACCGCCCAGGACACGATGGGACCGGCCACTGCCATGGAGAAGGTGTTGGCGCCCAGAGTGGTCAGGCCGCCATGGGCCAGCAGCAGGGCCTGGAACAGCAGCACGATGAGGCCCAGCACAGTCATGGCCACAGGCCCGAAGAGAATGGCGCCCAGGCCCACGCCGGTGGGGTGGGAGCAGGAGCCGCTGAAGGAGGGCAGCTTCAGGGCCGAGAGCACAAAGGCAAAGGCCCCGCACATGGCCAGCAGAATCTTGGTTCTGGGGGCCTGCTCGATCTTCTTTTTGATGGAGATGAGGCCGGCGGCCACAAAGGGGACGCACACCACGCCCCAGGCGATGGCCCAGCCCACCGGCAGGTAGCCCTCGGCGATGTGCATGGCGGAGGCCCCCACGGTGAGGGCGGCCAGCAGCACGGCCAGGACAGCGCCTGTCCTGATACAGCGGTTCATTGTACATGATTTCATACGGTTTTTCATCCTTTCCTATCATCCGTAGGTGGGTGATTTGGGGCCGGCCAGGTTTTCCGGCTTGAGCCTCTCTGCCTCCGGACGCCTTCCCGGGCGCACCCAGTGACGTTCTGTCCGGCGGCTCCTCTCTTACGGCAGCGGGACTGCGCGGGATTCTCACCCGACTTCCCTCTTCCGGCCCACGCTTCCATCTATATGAACGGAATCACTCCCGATTGTCTGCCGCCTGTCGGGCGTGTTCGGCAAACAGCCGCTGGATGCCGGGGAACTCCCCCAGACCCCGCAGGTCACATTCCACCTGATAGCCCGCGCCCTCCAGGGCGCTCTTCCAGGAGTCGGGTTCCTCACCGGCCAGGTCGTTGCGGGCGTGGTCGCCCGCCACCACCATCAGGGGGTGCAGCTGGGCTTTCTTCACCTCGGGCCGTTCGGAGAGCCGCCGCAGCACCTGCTCCAGGCCGGGATAGCCCTCCACCGTGCCGATGACGATATCCTTCCGGCCCATGTCGTGGAAGAGGTACTCCAGCTGGGTGTAGGACGGGTTCACATAGTGCTCGGTGCCGTGGCCCATGAACACCTGGGCGGTGTCCGGCTGCTGCTCGGGCAGCTGCTCCAGAATGGCCTCAGCCACCGCCTCATAGTCCTCTATGGAGGTGAGCAGGGGCACACCCACGGTCAGCCCGGCAAATTTGTCCCGGAACGGGGCCGCCTGGGCCATGAGCTTGTCGTACTCCGCGCCGTTGATGACGTGGGTGGGCTGGATGACCACGTCGGTCACTCCCTCGTTCAGCAGCTGCTCCAGAGCCTGGGCGGGGCTGGGGATGACGATGCCGTCCCGCTCCTTCAGTTTACGGCAGATCATGCCGCTGGTAAAGGCCCGGAGGAACATCCGGTCGGGAAACACGGCGGCCAGCTCCTGCTCAATGGCCCCGATGGTCCGCTCCAGGGTGTCGTGGTAGCTGGTGCCGAAGGAGACGGCCAGAATGGCTTTCTTGTCCATGGATGTCCTCCTCACTCCCGGGCGTTGCCGGAGGCCTGGTAGAGAATGGCGTTGCAGATGGCGGCGGCCACGTTGCTGCCGCCCTTCCGGCCCCGGGCCACGATGTGGGGCGTATCCATGGTGAGCATCAGCTCCTTGGACTCCACCACGTTCACAAAGCCCACAGGCACGCCGATGACCAGAGCGGGGCTCACCTTGCCCTCGTCAATGAGCTGGCACAGCCGCACCAGGGCGGTGGGGGCGTTGCCGATGGCGAACACCAGGGGCCCCTCCAGCGCAGCCGCCCGCTCCATGGACACGGTGGCACGGGTCTCCCCCCTGGCCTTGGCCTCGGCGGCCACCTCCGGGTCGGACATGAAGCACACCGCCCTGCCGCCGAATTTCTCCAGCACCCGCTTGTTCACACCGGACCAGGCCATCTGGGTGTCGGTGACGATGGTACAGCCGTTTTTGACGGTCTCAATGCCCTTGGCCACCGCGCCGGGGGAAAAGACCAGGTTGTCGGCGTAGTCAAAGTCGGCGCTGGTGTGGATGACCCGCTTCACCACCGGCAGCACCTCCGGCGGAAAGGACCGCTCCCCCAGCTCAGAGGTGATGATCTCCATGCTCCGCTTCTCGATCTCCGCGGGGGCTACCCGCTGCAGCTCCACCTTCATGCTCATTCCTCCCTGTTCAGGATGCGGTAGATCCGCTCCATATCCAATGCAGCCCGCACCCCGTCGGCCAGGGCGTCATACTGCTGTTCCTTGTATACCTTCCAGTCCACCGCGGCGGCGGATTCCTCCAGCCCCCGGCGGCGGCGCAGGCAGTTGACCAGGGCTGCGGCGCACTCCGCCCGGTCAAACACGCCGTGAATGTAGCAGCCCCACACGTTTCCCGCCGCCGCGCCGTCGGCGTGGGCCTCTCCGTCCAGGGTGCGGAAGGAGAGGATGTTGGCGCTCCCGTCCAGATGGGTGGTGCGGCCCATGTGGATCTCGTAGCCCTCAAAGGGCACCTCCGCCATGGCGGCGAAGTCCCCGCCCATGGCGTCAAACTGGCCGCTGACCCGGGTGCGGGTCTTTTCGCCAAAGAACACCGTCTCGGTGGGCAGCAGGCCCAGACCGGCCAGGCTGCCGCCCCCCTCCACCCCGTCGGGGTCGGAGATGCTGCGGCCCAGCATCTGGTAGCCGCCGCAGATGCCCACCACGCACCCGCCGGCGGCGGCGTGCTTCAGGATGGCGCTCTCCAGCCCGCTCTGGCGCAGCCAGCGCAGGTCCCCCATGGTGTTCTTGGTGCCGGGGAGAATAATCAAATCCGGACTGCCCAGCTCCCGGGGGGAGGACACGTACCGGAGGGTGACCTCCTCCAGGCGCTCCAGCGGGTTGAAGTCGGTGAAGTTGGACAGGCGGGGCAGGCGGATCACCGCGATGTCGATAAGGCCCACCTTTTTCCCCGGCTCCAGCCGCTGAGAGAGGGAGTCCTCGTCGTCCACGTCCACCTTCAGCATGGGCACCACGCCCAGTACCGGCTTGCCCGCCAGGTCCTCCAGCTGCTTCAGACCGGGGCGGAGGATCTCCACGTCACCACGGAACTTATTGATGACAAAGCCCTTGATCCGTTCCTGCTCATCCGGCTCCAGCAGCGCCACCGTGCCGTACAGGGAGGCGAACACGCCGCCCCGGTCGATGTCTCCCACCAGCAGCACCGGCGCGTCGGCCAGCTTGGCCATGCCCATGTTGACGAAGTCGTCCTGCCGCAGGTTGATCTCCGCCGGGCTGCCCGCCCCCTCGATGACGATGATGTCGTACGCGTCGGCCAGGGACTGATAGGCCGCCATGACCTCTGGAATCAGGTTTTTCTTATACTGGTAGTATTCCGACGCCCGCATAGTACCCCGAGGAATCCCGTTGACGATAACCTGGGAGCCGGTATCGTTGGTGGGCTTGAGGAGCACCGGGTTCATCCGCACCGACGGGGCCACCCCCGCCGCCTCGGCCTGGACCACCTGGGCCCGGCCCATCTCCAGCCCCTCCTCGGTGATGAAGGAGTTGAGGGCCATGTTCTGGGCCTTGAAGGGGGCCACCCGGTAGCCGTCCTGCCGGAACACCCGGCACAGCCCCGCCGCCAGCAGGCTCTTGCCCGCGTTGGAGGCGGTGCCCTGAATCATAATCGCCTTTGCCATTCCAGTCGTATCCTCCCTGTACCGTCAGTTTTCCACCAGGACTGCCCGGAGTGTGGAAATCAGCTGTTCGTTCTCCTCGGGCAGGCGCACCGCCGCCCGGTAGTAGTCGGGGCCCAGGCCGTCGTAGTTGGCGCAGGAGCGGAGGAGGATGCCCCGCGCCGCCATGCGCTCCTTCAGGTCGCACTGTCCCGGGGCCCGGAAGAGCAGGTAGTTGGCCTGACCGGGCCACACCTCCAGCCCCAGCGCATCCAGGGCCACAAAGAGCTTTTCCCGGGCCGGGCCGATGACCGCCCTGGCCTGCTCCGGCCAGCCGGGCTGCTCCAGGGCCGCCAGACCCGCCGCCTGGGCGGGCACCGACACTGCCCAGGCCGGGGCGCAGGCCTCCATCTGGTCCAGCAGCGCCCGGTCGGCGGTGAGGCAGTACCCCAGCCGCAGGCCGGGGATGGCGTAGCTCTTGGTGAAGGCCCGCAGGAGAAAGAGGGTGGGAAACGCCTCCAGCCGTCCGGCCAGCCCCTGGGCGCCATCTGTCAGCTCCAGGAAGCACTCGTCCACCACCAGCCGGACCCCCATCTCCCCGCACCGCCCGGCAATGGCCTCCAGCAGCTGCGCGGGGATGGTCCGCCCGGTG
This sequence comes from Pseudoflavonifractor intestinihominis, assembly GCF_040096055.1. Lineage (NCBI taxonomy): Bacteria > Bacillati > Bacillota > Clostridia > Eubacteriales > Oscillospiraceae > Pseudoflavonifractor > Pseudoflavonifractor intestinihominis. The sequence continues at coordinate 124,016 of NZ_JBBMFK010000007.1, read as the reverse complement.
GGGTTGTTGGGGGTGCAGAGGAAGAGCATGTCCAAGTCGTGGTCAATGCGGCGGAGGATGTCCTCCGTCAGATCAAAGCCGTCCTCTCTCCGCAGTCGGTAGGAGACAACCTCCGCCCCGGCGGCCCGGAGGGCCTGGCCGTATTCGGAGAAGGTGGGGGCGGTGACCATGGCCCGGCGGGGCTTCTCCGCCCACACCAGGCGGAAGATCAGGTCGGCCGCGCCCGCGCCGCAGAGCACCTGCTCCGGCTTCACGCCGTCCCGGGCGGCAATGCCGGCGGTGAGTTTCCGGCAGGCCGGGTCGGGGTAGTGGATGGCGTCGGTGATGGCCGCCTCCGCCGCCTGCTTGACCTGGGGCGGCATGCCCAGGGGATTGAGATTGGCGGAGAAGTCCAGCACCGGCGCGGGACAGCTCCAGATATCGCCGCCGTGGGTGTACTGCATGGCGGTCGCTCCCTCCTCTGCTTTGAGATCGCCTTTACAGCGCCAGGCTCACCAGCAGCGGCACGCCGCAGCACAGCACCAGCGCGAGAAAGGCAGTGGCATACATGAGCCGGTTCACCCGGACAATGTCCAGAGGCTCCACCGGGTGGTCGGGGTCGCCGATGGTGGGCTTCTCCACCAGCTTGCCGAAGTAGTAGTTGGACCCGCCCAGCTGGATGTGGAGGGCGCCGGCAGCGGCGGCCTCGGTGTGGGCGGAGTTGGGGGATTTGTGGTTTTTCCGATCCCGGCGGAAGATCCGCAGGGCGTTGGGGCCGTCAAAGCCGGAGAACCCCGCCCCCAGGCACATGAGCAGCCCCGCCAGCCGGGCGGGGATGAAGTTCACCACGTCGTCCAGCTTGGCGGCGCAGCGGCCGAACCAAAGATATTGGTCGTTCTTGTAGCCCACCATGGAGTCCATGGTGTTCACCGCCTTGTAGACCATGCCCAGGGGCGCGCCGCCGATGGCCAGGAAGATCAGGGGCGCGATGACGCCGTCGGAGGCGTTCTCCGCCACGGTCTCCACCGCCGCCCGGGCCACGCCCGCCTCGTCCAGGCGCTGGGTGTCCCGGCCCACGATCATGGACACCGCGTAGCGGGCGCCCTCCAGGTCTCCGGCCTTCAGGGCCTTGTATACCTTCATGCTCTCCCCCTTGAGGGAGCGGGTGGCCAGCAGCTGGAAGCAGAGGATGGTCTCCGCCAGGAACCGGAGCCACAGCCCCACCTTCCCGCACAGCCACAGCACCAGCAGGGTAAAGCCGCCGGAGAACACCAGCACCAAAATCACCAGGACCACGCCGCCGAAGCGCTCTCCGCCCTGATTTTTGGGAAAAATCTTGCGGAGTACCTTCTCCAGTCCGGCGATAAGGGCGCCGATGGCCCGGATGGGGTGGGGGAGCCAGTGGGGGTCCCCCAGCAGCAGGTCCAGGAAAAAGCCCAGCAGCAGGGCAGACAGACGCAGGGTCACGGTCATAGCTTGGCCCTCCCCACGGCGGCAAAGACCCGCAGGGCCAGGGGGTCGGTCTCCAGCTGAGCCCGGTAGCCGCTGCAATTGGGCAGCATCCAGTCGTAGTAGGACCGCTCCGGCAGGCCGAACTGGGAGAGCATGCTCATAAAGATGCCCCCGTGGGCCACCACGCCCGCCGTCTGATACCCCTTGGCGGCCACGTCGGCGGCGATCTCCCGGAGGGCCTGCGCTGCCCGCCGGTTGCAGTTCTCAATGGGCTCGCCGATCTCCAGCTCCCCGTTGAGCCACCGCTGGTACACCGGGTCCCCGTCCAGCTCGGCGTGGCACTTGCCCTCGTAGGGGCCGAAGTCGGTCTCCTTCAGGTCGTCCACCACGGTCTGCTCCACGCCGGGCCACAGGATATCCGCCGTCTGGCGGCAGCGGAGCAGGGGGCTGCGGTAGATGTGCTCCACCGGCGGCAGGGTGGGGGCCACCTCACGGGCCAGCGCCTCCCCCTCCGGGGCCAGAGGCTGGTCCAGCCGCCCCACAAAGCGGTGCTCCAGATTGCCCGGCGTGATGCCGTGGCGCACCAGAATCAGTTCCATACCGAGTCCCCCTTCAATGTCATGGGAATGCCGCAGAACATCCGCTCCACGGCGTCCGCCCGCCGGGCCAGGGCGCAGCAGAGACGGCCCACCGCCTCCCGCCAGGCCCGCTCCTCCCGGGCGATGGGCACCACGCCGCAGCCCACCTCGTCGCAGAGAATCACAACGCCGGGGTTGACCGCCAGCAGTTCTTCCAGCGCGGAGAGGTGGTCCGCCGCCGGGTTGGCCTTCACCCAGGCCTCCAGGTGGTACAGGATGGCCTTGTCCGCCGCCTGGGCCGGGTCAAGGGCCACGGCGGCGGGGTCCGCCCCCGTCTTTTTCAGCGCGTAGTCCAGCTTTCCCTGGCCCGCACCGCCGATGATCAGCCTCACAACAGCACCTCCACCCGCTGGGCCAGGGCCGCCCCCAGCACCATGGCGCACTCGCATATCTGGAGGAAAAAGCCCTCCAGGTCGCCGGTGATGCCGCCGAACTGCCGGTTGGACATCACATCGTAGTAGATAAAGCTGATGGCAGCCGCCGCCACCGCACCGCCGCCGGCCCAGTGGTCCAGCACCACCATGGCCATACCGGACAGGCACATCCACGCCACCAGTATGCCGTGGGCCTTCTGCCGGTCCATGGGCGCGGTGAAGGTGGCCAGCAGGCCGCTGCCCCGGGCGTTGGGCATGGTGACCGCCGCAATGCCGGACAGGCTGCGGGACAGCACCGGCATCAGGGCCAGAACGCCCATGGTCTCAAAAGATACCGTCTCCACCTGGCACCAGGCGGCGAAGAAGAGAATCAGATACACCCCGCAGCAGAACACGGCAAAGGCGCCGGTGTGGGAGTCCTTGAGGATCTCCAGCTTCTTCTCCCGAGTCTGGTGGGAGCCCAGGGCGTCGGCGGTGTCACAGAAGCCGTCCACATGGATGCCGCCGCTGACGGCGATGGGGATGAGCAGGGCCACTGCCGCCCGCAGAGGGGTCCCCAAACCCAGTATCCCGGCCAGCCACAGCCAGAAAAACAGCAGCGCCCCCGCCGCCACGCCCACTGCCGGGAACCAGCACAGGGCCCAGGACAGGCTCTTCTTGTCCCACTCCACCCGCTTGGCGGGCAGCTTGGAGTACATGGCCAGGGCGATCCAAAAGCTTCTCATTCCCCTTCCCCCTTCCAGCGCACCGGGATGCCGCACACAACCTCGTACACCCGATCCGCCATCTCCGCCGCCGCCCGGTTGAGCCGGGCCAGGCAGGAGAGATAGTCCGCCGTCTCCTTGTCATATTGGATGCCGTCGGAGAACAGCTCGTTGGCCACCACCACCGTCAGGGCGGTGCGGTCCTTCAATCTGCTCAGTCCGGCCAGCACCCGCGTCTCCGCGCCGGAGCGGTCTCCGCCGAACCACTCGTTGGCCGCCAGATTGGTCAGGTCCTCCAGCAGCAGGGCGCACCCGGCGGGCACATCAGCCCCTTCCAGGTTCGCCGGACACTCCAACGTGGCAAAGCCCTTGCCCGCCCGCATGGCCCGGTGCCGGTCCACCCGGGCCTGGCCCTCGGCGTCCCACACCTGCATGGTGGCCACGTATATCTTTGTTTCCAGACCGGAGGAGACGATCAGGTCCTCGGCAAAGGCCGACTTCCCGCTGCCGCTCCCGCCGGAGACCAGAATCAGCATATGGTTTCCTCTTCTCTCAGGTCAGGGGCTGGTACGCCTCGATCTGTTCGTCGGCAAAGGTGGTCATGCCGTCGTACACCGCCAGGGCCATGTCCAGCAGGGGCATGACCGCCGCCGCGCCGGTGCCCTCGCCCAGGCACATGTTGGCGTAGAGGAAGGGCTTCAGGCCCAGTTCCTCCAGCACCATGCGCCCGGCGGGCTCGTTGGATGCGTGGCTGCCCAGCATGTAGTCCACCGCGGTGGGACACAGCCGGGCGGCGGTGAGGGCCGCTGCGGAGGAGATGAAGCCGTCCACCAGCACGGGGATGTGGCAGGCCGCGCCCCCCAGGAACACGCCGCACAGCCCGGCCAGATCCAGTCCGCCCACCTTGCTCAGCACGTCGATGGGGTCAGTGGGCGTTGGGTGGTTGAGCTGGATGGCGGTCTCAATGGCCCTGATCTTCCGCCCCAGGCCCTCGCTGGATAGACCCGCACCCCGGCCCGTCACCTGCTCGGGGGGGCAGTTCAGGAACACGGAGACCAGCGCGCTGGAGGTGGTGGTGTTGCCGATGCCCATCTCGCCGGTGCCGATGAGGCCGTAGCCCTTGTCCTTCAGCTCCCGCACCAGCTTTATGCCGGTCTCCACCGCTTTGACCGCCTCTTCCCGGGTCATGGCCGGGCCCTGGGTCATGTCGGCGGTGCCCCGGCGGATATTGTACTGGCGGATGCGCTCCCCCACCACCGGACGGGCCACGCCGATGTCCACGGGGATGACCTCCGCCCCGGCGGCGGCCGCCATGTGGCAAACGCTGGTGTCGCCGCTGGACATGTTCTCGGTGACGATGGCGGTCACCTCCTGGCCGGTCTGGGTTACCCCCTGGGCCACCACGCCGTTGTCAGCGCACATGGCGATGACGGCCCGCTTGCCCAGCTTCACGGCGGGCGTACCGGTCATACCGGCGATGCGGACCACCGCCTCCTCCAGCAGGCCCAGGCTGCGCAGGGGCTTGGCGATGGAATCCCAGCGCTGCCAGGCGGCGTCCATGGCCGCCTGATCGGCAGGGACAATGGCTGCAAGTGTCTCCTCCAGAATGCTCATACACGCTCCTCCTGATATCTGGCGCATGCCGACACGAAGCGGCGGGCCGCCTCGAGGCAGGCGCGGAAATGAAAATGGGGAAATCCGGCGTATAGGGTGGGTGTGTGCCAGGCGCAGTCCCAGCTCCGGCTGCTGCCGGGCTTCTGGGCGTGGAGATCCGCGCCCGGCCGCTCACTATCCCAGTAGTGGAACTCGTGGGCGGGGAAGCCCTCCCCCGCCCGGCAGAGCAGGCCGTCCTTCTGAGCCGTCAGGGTCACATATCCAAAGCGGCCCAGCTTTCCGGTGTTGCGGGCCGACCAGGAGAACACCCCGACCAGCGGCTGGTCCACGCCCTCGCTGTCCTGCAAGTGCTCATGTAGATAGAGGAATCCGCCGCACTCGGCCACGGTGGGCATACCGCCCGCCACGGCGGAGCGGATCGCCTCCAGCATCTCGGTATTTCGGGCCAGCTCTCCGGCAAAAATCTCCGGGTAGCCGCCCCCAAGGTAGAGGCCGGAGCTGCCCTCGGGCAGCTTCTTGTCCTCCAGGGGGGAGAAGGGTACCAGCTCCGCCCCCAGCCGCTCCAGGGCGTCCAGTCCGTCGGCGTAGTAGAAGCAGAAGGCCTTGTCCTTCGCCACCGCGATGCGGGGTCTGCCGGGCACCGGGGGCGGAAGAGGCGCCGCCTCAAACTCCAGCGCGGGGGCGGACTTGGCCAAAGCCAGCAGGCCGTCCAGATCCACCGTCTCCTCGGCCTGGGCGGCCAGGGCGGACAGCTTCCCCCTCAGGTTGGCCACCTCTGCTGCGGTGACCAGGCCCAGGTGGCGGCTCTCCAGGGCACAGTCCTTCCGTTCTGGGAGAAAGCCATATGCCTTTACACCTGTTTCCCCCTGGATGGCGTCCCGCAGCCGTGGGTAGAGCATGGGGGAGATCCGGTTGAGGATCACCCCGGCGATACCGCTGTCGGCTCGGAAGTCCCTGATACCCTTCACCGCCGCCGCTGCCGACAGCCCCATGCCCCGGCCGTCCAGCACCAGCACGGCGGGGGTCACGGTGGCCTGAGCCAGGTGGTAGGCGCTGGCCTGTGTACCCATGGCCACGCCGTCGTAGTACCCCATGACCCCCTCAATGACCGACACGCCGCAGTCCCGGCCGTTCTCCCACAGGAGCTGGCGTGCCAAGTTCTCCCCGCAGAAGAACAGGTCCAGGTTGCGGCTCTTGGCCCCGATGATCTCACTGTGGAACATGGGGTCGATGTAGTCCGGGCCGCACTTGAAGGACGCGGGGGCCAGCCCCCGGTCCACCAGGGCCTGGAGGATGGCGCAGGTGACGGTGGTCTTGCCGCCGCCGCTTGCCGGGGCGCAGAGCAGGAGCCTAGGCAGCGCCCCGCCGCTCATCCCTGTCCCTCCCCGGAAATGAGCCACACCGGGTTCTGGGCGTTCATCATGTGGTAGGGGCCCACGGTCCTGGCCTTGCTGACGGAGATCTGGGTGATCTCCACATTGGCCAGGCCCATGCCCTCAAAGCACCGCATGGCCTCCCCCAGAGTCTCCAGAGTGATGGCGGCGGCCACCACCCGGGCGGCGGGGTTCTTGCGGAACACGATGCCCAGGATCTCTCCCAGGCTGCCCGAGGTGCCGCCCAGGAACACCCGGTCGGGGATGGGCAGTCCCTCCAGGGCCCCGGGGGCCTCTCCGGCCACCAGGTGGAGGTTGGACACGCCGAATTTGGCTTTGTTCTTGGACAGGAGCTCCAGGGCCTCCTGCTTTTTCTCAATGGCAAACACGTCGCCGTCCGGGATGGACCGGGCGCATTCCACTGACACCGAGCCGGTGCCCGCGCCCACGTCCCACACCTTCTGTCCCGGCTCCAGGCGGAGCTTGACCAGGGCCAGGGCCCGAACCTCCTCCTTGGTCATGGGCACGTCCCCGCGGATAAAGTCCTCGTCGGTGAGGGTGGGGATGTAGGCCCTGCCCCGCTCGGGGCTGGGGTTGACCGCCAGCATCACGGCCAGGGGGTCGAACTCGTCCTCGGCCAGCTCCTGGGCGGTGCCGTAGGTAACCCGCTCGTCCTCATAGGACAGCCGCTCCCCCACCCACACCTTTACCTGGCCCAGGCCACGGTCCCGCAGGCGGGCGCACAGCTCCGCCGGGCCGTTGTCCCCGCCGGTGAGGAAGAAGGTCTTGGCATTGCGGCTCACCTCGGCGGCCGCGTCGCAGCTGCGGCCATGGGCGCTGACCAGGTGGACGTCCTGCCAGGCGGTGTGGATGCGGGCGCAGAAGTACACCAGGCTGCTGATGCCGGGGATGGCGATGACCTCCCGCTCCTCCTCCAGGAGGGGGTAGAGGTTCTTGGCCCCGCTGTAAAAGCCCACATCGCCGGACAGCAGCACGCCTACGGTACAGCGGTTATCCTGGCTGAGGATACAGTCGGCGATGTCCTGGGCGGGGATGATGGCCTCCGTCTCCTTCCCCTTGTCCCGCCAGGGCTCCAGCAGACGGGGCGCACCGATGAGCAGGTCGCAGGTGTCAATGGCGTCGGCGGCGTCGGCAGTCAGGGTCCCACTGTCCCCCATGCCTACGCCGATCAGATAAACCGGGCTTTTCATGGTCGTTTCTCTCCTTTATCTCTCCATCAAAATGCCCGGGTCAGAAATGCCTTCATCTCTTCCAGGCTCAATCCGGTCTCCCGGCAGGGGCGGTCGATGACCAGCAGGGCCGCTCCCACGTCCCGGGCGGCGGCGGCCTTATCCCAGAAGCCGCCCGTCCCTCCACTGGCCTTGGTGACCATCACCCTGATGTTCAGCTGCTCCGCCATGGCGGCGTTGAGGGCCCGGGAAAAGGGCCCCTGCATGCAGATGATATGGGCCGGGGGAAACCCCAGTTCCAGGCACCGGTTCAGCGAATCGGGGCTGGGCAGCACCCGGGGAAATACCCGCTCCCGCAGGCCCGTCACAGCGTAGCAGTCCAGCTCCTTGCTGCCGGTGGTGAGGAGGATGTTGCCCTCCATGCCCAGCAGCATCCCGGCTGCGGAGGGTGCGTCGGGTGCGTGGAGCCAGCCCTCGTCCTCCGGCGGACCCTCCCGCAGCAGGCGGAGATAGGGCACCTCCGCCTCCCCGGCCGCCGCCCTCAGATTGGCGCTGACCTGTGGGGCGTAGGGGTGGGTGGCGTCCACCGCGTAGTCAAAGGTGCCCGCCGCCAGCAGGGCGGCCATGCCCGCCTGATCCAGCCGTCCGGTGTGGACCGTGACGCCCGCTCCCTCCGGGGCCAGGGCGCCGCCGTACTCGGTGGCCGCGCAGTAGGTCACCCGCTGTCCCGCCTCTGCCAGCCATTCAGCCAGCTGGCGGCCCTCGGTGGTGCCGCCGAAGAGCAGAATTTCCACGCTTTTTCCTCCTTATGCCCGAGCTGCTTACGCCTCCCGGGAGCCCACGCCCCGGTAGCCACGGGGTGTGACCATCTTGCCGTTCAGGTTCATGGTGGCGCTGCTGCCCACAAACACAGTGGTGAACATGTCCACCTTCTCGTCTCTCAGCTCCGCCAGGGTCAGGAGCTTGCACTCCTCGCCCTCACGGCCGATGTTGCGCACCCAGCCGCACACCGTGCCGGGGTCCTTCACCTTCAGCAGGATGTCGCAGGCCCGGCGCAGGTGGTCGGGACGGCTGTGGCTCATGGGGTTGTAGATACACAGGACAAAGTCCGCCTCAGCGGCGCAGGTGAGCCGCTTCTCGATGAGCTCCCAGGGGGTGAGCAGGTCAGACAGGGACACCACTGCAAAGTCGTGGGTCAGAGGCGCACCCAGCACGGCGGCGCCGCCGCAGGCGGCGGTGATGCCGGGCACCACCTCAATGTCCACCGGCGGATAGTCCTGGGCCACCTCATAGATGAGCCCCGCCATGCCGTACACGCCCGAGTCGCCGGAGCACACCATGGCCACGTCGTGGCCCTCCACGGCGGCCTCCACCGCCGCCCGGCACCGGTCCACTTCCTTGCGCATGCCGGTGGAGCGGTACTCCTTGTCGGGGAACTCGTCCTTGATCAGGGCCACATAGGCGGTGTAGCCCACCACCAGGTCGCAGGCGGCCAGGGCCTCTCTGGCCCGGCCGGTCAGGTCGGCGCCCGCGCCGGGGCCCAGACCGATTACGGTCACTTTCATCCAAAAACCTCCATACGCGCCCTGAGGCGCGGTATTTTCTTCTTATTCAAAGGTCACCCGCAGAGGCAGCAGGGCCGCCGCCACGGTGACGCCATCGGCCGCCCGTTTGCGGATGACCAGCTGTCCGCCGTCCAGCACGGCGGCCCGCTCACACACGTTGTCCACTCCGGTGACTCCCTTCACGAAGTCGGAAGGAGTGAACTCCCCCTCCGCCCGGAGCAGTTCCTCCGCGCTGTAACAGTTCAGAGCCCAGCCCCGGTGGTCGCAGAAGGCAATCAATCCGGCCTCGTCCTTCTTCAGGTCGATGGTGCCCACTCCGGCCACCGCTTTTGTGGAAAGCCCGTGTTCTGCCAGGGCCGCGTCCACGGCGGCGGCGATGGTCTCCTCGGCTGTGCCCCTACGGCAGCCGATGCCCAGCCGGAGCGCCCGGGGCACCAGCCGCAGGCCGGTCTCAAAGGGCAGCGGTGCGGTCTTTACGGTGACGGAAAAGCCGATGTTCGCCCCTCCCGCCGTCACGCCCTTGGGCAGGGCGCCGTCCACCGGGAAATCGCTTACAAAGCCCGCAGCTTCCCCGTCCAGCAGGGCGGCTGAGACCGCCTTGGCGGCCGTTCTGTCCTCAATGGCGAAGCCCTGCCGGGCGGCCCACTGGTCCACGGCGAAGAGGCCGTTGACGTCGGTGGCGGTGGAGACCGCCGCCTGTCCGCCGGTGAGGGCGGCGATGCGCCGGGCCAGGTCGTTGGCGCCCCCCACGTGGCCGGACAGGAGGGGCACCACCCAGCGCCCCGCCTCGTCCACCGCCGCCACGGCGGGGTCGGTGAGCTTATCCCTCACGTGGGGCGCGATGGCCCGGACAGCGATGCCGCAGGCCCCCACAAAGATCAGGCCGTCCGCCCGGGCAAACTCCCGGGCCGTCCAGTCCGCCAGGCTGTCCATGGCGGGCAGGTCCAGCGCCGGGGCCAGTCGGGCGGGGACGGACAGGGAGCAATCCTCCCCCTCCGCCGCCAGGGCCGCCGCCAGCCGCTTCCCCAGCGCCGCCCCACGGGCGGTGAAGGCGGCCATGGCCAGCTTCATCCCTCGGTCCCCTTCCGGCAGCCGTGGGTGAAGGTGGGGTCGTAGAGCTTGGAGCGCTCGTACTCGGTGCCCAGGAAGCCGCCCACGGTGATGAGGGCGGTCTTGGTGACGTGGTTGTCCCTGGCGGTCTGGGCCAGGGTGGATACGGTGCAGCGGTACACCCTCTGGTCGGGCCAGGTGGCCTTGTACACAATGGCCGCCGGGGTGTCGGGGGCATAGCCGCCCTTCATCAACTCCTTCTCCACATCCTCCAGCAGGCCGGTGGACAGGAAGAGCACCATGGTGCAGCCGTGGGAGGCCATCTTGGCCAAAGCCTCGCCCTCGGGTACGGGCGTGCGGCCCGCCATGCGGGTGATGATAACGGACTGCGATACATCTGGCAGAGTATACTCCGCGTTGAGGGCCGCGGCGGCGCCGGAGAAGGAGGACACGCCGGGGGTCACGTCGTAGGACACGCCCATCTTGTCCAGCTCATCCATCTGCTCCCGGATGGCGCCGTAGAGGGAGGGGTCGCCGGTGTGGAGCCGGACGGTGGTCTTGCCCTCCCGCTCGGCCTGCTCCATGACGGCGAGCACTTCCTCCAGGGTCATGGACGCGCTGTCGTACACGGCGCAGCCCTCCTTGCGGCCCTCCAGCAGGGCCGGGTTCACCAGGGAACCGGCATAGATGATCACGTCGGCCTCAGCCAGCAGCCGGGCGCCCCGCAGGGTGATGAGATCAGGTGCGCCGGGACCGGCGCCGATAAAGTGTACCATATCAGTGAGCCTCCGTTTTTTGTTATCTATCATGTTCCGCCCGGTGGCGCGCCAGCAGCCGCGCCGCACCGGGGGTCTGTCCCAAAATGCCAAACCGGTTGGAGAAGAAGAGAGCCTCGATCTCCATGTCCGCCCCCGCCCGGGCCTTGAGCCGCCTGTCCAGAGCTGCCGACAGGGAGGCCATCACGTCCTCCTTCAGGCCGGCCGCCTCCAGCAGCGCCACCCCACCGTCGGTGGTGGGGGCGTCAAAGACCCGCTCCACCAGGGCCCGGTCCCCGCCGCACAGGGCGGTGTGGGCGGCCATGGTCTCTCCCCGGCCGTCGGCGGTGCGGGAATGGGTGTTCATGATGCCCGCCGCCACCTTCACCAGTTTGCCCAGGTGGCCCACCAGCAGCAGGGACCGGAACCCCAGCCCCCGGGCGTGGTCGATGGCCTCGCCCACGTAGTTGCTGCACAGGGCCCATCGGTCCAGGCTCAGCCCCAGCACGTCCCGGGCAAAGTCCTCACCGTAGTTGCCGGGGGTGACCAGCACGTCCTCCGCCCCGCCGGAGCGCACCAGGTCCAGCTCCAGGTGGACCGAGCGGATGAGGGCCTCCTCGCTCATGGGCCGGACGATGCCGCTGGTGCCCAGGATGGAGATGCCCCCCTGGATGCCCAGCCGGGGGTTGAAGGTGCCGCCAGCCAGCCGCTGGCCCTCGGGTGCGGAGATGATGACCCGCACTCCGCCGGTCCCGCCCCACTCCTTCAGCACATCCTCGGCCTGCTCCCGGATCATCCGCCGGGGTGTGGAGTTGATGGCCGCCGCGCCCACAGGCTGGTCCAGGCCGGGCCTGGTCACCCGGCCCACGCCCTCGCCGCCGTCGATCTCCACGCCGGGCGCGTCCGTCCGCTCCACCCGGGCGCAGATCAGGGTGCCGTCGGTGATATCCGGATCGTCGCCCCCGTCCTTGCGCACGGCGCAGGACGCCCAGTCCGGCCCGGCGGAGAGCTCCAGCAGCTCGGCCTCCACCGGGATGCCCGCCGGGGTGTCCAGCCGGACGGCGCTCAGCCGCCGCCCCAGGAGCAGCAGCTCCGCCGCGCCCCGGACCGCCGCAGCCGCGCAGGTGCCGGTGGTATAGCCGCAGCGCAGCTTTTTGTCCCCCACATCGATATAGTGTTCCAGCTTTGCCATAGCGCCTCCCGGTCTGGCAACAAAGAAACGGGCCCTTTCCAATGGAAAGGGCCCGCGTTTTACGTATGCCAGTACCCTCCACCTCAGAGTACGTACCGAACTGCGGCAGGTCTCCTGGCTTGCGCTTCACCCTCCAGCGTCCCTTCTCGGCTATGCCAATGGACTGACGCTCTCGTCCGCGCTTACAGTAGAGGTAAGACTGCGCCGGAGTTTCACCGGTCTTCCCTGTTAGGCGGCTTTATGCCGCACCGCATCCGCACTGTTCTATTCAACTCGCTCCAAAATCCGCCCGATCAGGCAGACTAAGGCGGGGACAGGAGACCATTTGAAAGAAAAAACCGTCTTGGCTTTCATCCTTCTCAACAAAATTCTCTCCGGCCCTCACTGGTTTTTTAGCATATCATAAACGCTCCTGCAGCGCAAGACCATCCGCTCTTTTTACCAAAGATCCTCCTTTTTTTACCACGGACCACATTCTCTTCTCTGCCAAGGAGGCGGAGATGCCGCTTTCGGCGAAAAGGCGGGAAAGCCGCGCTTTTACGGCTTTCCCGCCCCAATGACGTTCTTATGCGCTTTTCTCAGTAACCGGCGCCCGTGGCGCTCTCCGTACCCGCAGGACCGGCGATGATCTTGATGCCCGCACTGGCGCCCAGGCGGTTGGCGCCGGCCTCGATCATGGCCACCGCGTCCTCATAGGTGCGGATGCCGCCGGAGGCCTTCACGCCCATATCGGGGCCCACGGTCTCCCGCATGAGGCGCACGTCCTCCACGGTGGCGCCGCCCTTGGAGTAGCCGGTGGAGGTCTTGACAAAGGCCGCGCCCGCCTTCTTGCTGATCTTGCAGGCCTCCACCTTCTCCTCGTCGGTGAGCAGGCAGGTCTCCAGGATCACCTTCACGGCCGCCTTGCCGCCCGTGGCCTCCACCACGCCGGCGATGTCCCGCTCCACCAGGGCCCAGTCGCCCGACTTGATGGCGCCCACGTTGATGACCATGTCCACCTCACGGGCGCCGTTGGCCACCGCGTCCCGGGCCTCGAAGGCCTTGGCCTCGGGGGTCTGGGTGCCGAAGGGGAAGCCGATGACGCAGCAGGGGGTCACGCCGCTGCCTGCCAGCTGCCCGGCCACATAGTGGATGTAGGACGGATTGACGCACACGCTGGCAAAGTGGTGCTCTTTGGCCTCGTCGCACACCTTCTTGATGTCCGCCACGGAGGCCTCCGGCTTGAGGAGGGTGTGGTCGATGTAGGCGGCGAGGGACGCGGGGTCCAGGTTGCTGTGCTTGTTCATTTCCACTGCCATTCATTCCTTTCCTGCGACGAAATACCCGCCGCGCCCTGTCTCATGCGGCGGCTTCCCGTGCTTTTACTTCTTTATTAAGGATATCATACCCCCGGCATCTCTTACAAGGCCAGCAGTCCATTTGTGGAAATTTATGTCCTGCAATTGGCCAGCACTTCGGCCAGAGCCTCCACGGCCTCCTTCTCGTCCTCGCCGTCGGCGGAGAGGATCACCTCTTCCCCCTGGGCCAGGCCCATGGCGAGGAGCATGATGATGGATTTCCCGTCGGCCACCACGTCCTCTCCGGCACGCTGGACCCCGATCTTGGCCTTGAACTTGCCCGCCTGGCTGACAAAGTCAGCGGCAGGCCGGGCGTGAAGCCCGCTCCTGTTCTGGATGGTGATCTGTTTGGAATACATGCCCAGTCCCCTTTCTTCCGGTACGTTCCGCATATCTTAACCGGCGCCGCTGACGCGCCGTCAGGTCACAGCTTGATGGGGCAGGGCTTTCTATTCCGGTACACGGTGTAGTATTCCCAGCCCAGGTCCCGCAGCAGCTGGCAGCCCTCGCCCAGGTGGTCGCCCAGCCAGTTGGGGGTGTGGGCGTCCGAGCCCACGGTGACGTACTCGCCGCCCAGCTCCCGGTAGCGCCGGAGGATGGCGGCGGTGGGGGTGGTGCGCTCCCCCATGCGGTACCGCCAGCTGGCGGTATTGATCTCCAGGCCCTTGCCGTCGGCCACAGCGGTGCGGAGGATCTCGTCCACCAGGTCGGTGTACAGGCTGTCGTCAGGTATATAGGGCGCGTAGCGGTCCACCAGATTCAGGTGGGCCAGCACGTCGTAGTCCTTGAACTGCTTGATGCAGGACAGGACGTACTCGTAGTAGTGCCGGAACACCTCCTCCGTCCTGGAGAAGGGGTCCCGGGCCATGTCGTCAAAGGTCCGCTCCCGGTCGGAGTGGAAGGAGGCGAGGATAAAGTCGTAGTGGTAATCCCTGGCCGCCGCCCGGCAGCGGTCCATGGTGTCCCCGTCCAGGACGCCCATCTCAACGCCCTTGAGCACCTCCAGCCGTCCGGAATACTGCTCCGCCAGGCGCTCCATGGCCCGGTGGTACTCAACCGTGGGCTGGCCGGTACGGAAACGCAGGGTGGGGTAGTCGGGGTTATAGTGATCTGTAATGGCCATACCGGTGATACCCCGGCGGATGGCCTCCTCCGCCATGTCCTCCATGGGGGTCTGGGAATCGGGGGAAAACACGGTATGCGTATGCATATCGTAAAGCTGGAACATGGGACTGAACTCCTCTCTCAGCAGCCGGGCATACCGTCCCGCCAGGCGGCATGCCTTCCCTGCACGCCGGATACGCCGCGGTACCCCCATCTGTCTTATCCTTTTATATCGGTTATCAGTATACCCCATCTTCCGCCGCGCCGTCAAACAGAAGACCAGGCCGATTCCGGCTCCGCTTTTGTGCTGAACGGCAAAAGCAGGGCGCGCGGCATATACCGCGCGCCCTGCTCTTAGGGGCAGTTTATTCTGCATCAGATCTCTGGAGCGATCTCTCTCCCGCCTCAGGCGGACAGAGTCATGGTGCACTCCCCGATCTCGTAGGTCTCGCTGGTACCCCAGCCGGAGACAACCTCCTGGTGGGCGGGGATGGTGATCTGGGTGCCGGCGTCGCCCTCGGTGATGACAGCGGTCATAGGCTCGCTGCCGTTCAGGGTGATGGTCACGCTGCCGTCAGCGGAATCCTCCACGGTGCCACTGATGGAGAGGGTGCCGTCGGTGCTGGTCACTGTGCAGGTCTTGTGGGAGTAGTCCACCACCATCTGGGCCTCAGTGGCAGTGGGCGTGCCGTCCACCACCAGCTCGTAGCTGCCGGTATAGGTGTCGGCCACCAGCTCCTCCACCGTCACGTCGAAGGTGGCAGTGGCGCCCAGGAAGCTGGCCGTCACCGTCTTGGTGCCGGGGGTCTCGGAGTCAAAGCCGCTGTAGGAGATACGGCCGTTCCAGATGGACTCCTCGGCGCCGTTGCCGCGGACCGCGGTGGCCACCAGGGAGGTGGCGTCAAAGCTGTCGCCGGTGTAGAACACGGGCAGGGCGGAGGAGTCGATGGTCAGGCTCTGGGCCTTGGTGTACACCTGGCCGTAGATGTTGATGTTACGGGTGATCATGCCGCCCATCACGCCGTAGCTCAGGCTGGCCTCCCAGTTGTAGGCGCCGTGATCGGTGTCGAAGATGTACACATCCGCGTCGGCGCCGCCCTCCACGTTGGTGGGACGGAGGGTGCCGTCGGCATCCTGGTTGCCGGTGATGTGGATGACGAAGTTGTACTCGCCGTTCTCATCGTAGTTGTACCAGTAGCCGTACACATAGGACACCGTGCCGCTGCCCACGGAAGTGGTGGGGCCGCTGAAGGAGCCGTACATGGAGCCGTCGGTGCAGCAGTACATATCCAGGCAGGCGGGGTCAACGATGGTGCTGAACCCCTCGGTGTACTGGCCCTCGAAGTAGTAGGCCACCTGGCCGTCGGCCTCCTTGGCCTCCCAGGTCTCCATGGGAATGGCAGCCAGATCCTCAAGGGACATATCCTTGAAGGTGTTGTCGGTATAGTTCACGCTGACACCCTCGGTATTCTCTGCGGTAGCACCGCCGTCGCCGCCTTCAGTGCCGGAGGCAGGCGTGCTGATGCCGCCGTCCATGTTGAAGTACACGCCCACGCACACGGCGATGACGCACAGCAGCACGGCAGGCGCCACAGCGCCCACAGGGCTGGACTTGGTCCCCTCGGGCTGCGCCTCGGACTCGTCCCGGGTCTGCTTGAAGAAGCAGGCCACCACGCTCAGCAGGCAGCAGACCAGGGTGCCCATCATGTAGAACACACACAGGCCCGCATTGCCGCCGGCGAAGGTCACGTTGTTGATCACGTCAGCAAACACGAAGTACAGCTGGACGACCACAAGATAGAGCGCGATATTGTAGATGATGGCCTGGATCAGTGCTCCAAAGCGAATGGGGAAGATGAAGAGCACCACTGCGGCGGCCACGCCCGCCAGGAGCACCACGCCGGGTGCGGTTCCGTCATGCCCCAGAGGGGCTGCCGTTGCCTGGGTCGCCAGGAACACGATTGCCGTGACCAGAGCTACCAGAGCTGCGACCAGAGAGAGATAGCTGCCGGCCGCCTTGTTCTTTATGCCCATTTTCAGCATCAGTTTCCACCTCCGTCAATTCCGCCCAGCCGAGCTTTTCCTGCGGGAAAAGACATCGGTATAGGTATGCAGCACGTACATGACAACAGCGGCAACAGCCAGCGCACAGAACACGGCGTCCACCGAGATAAGCATGATCTGCCACCAGGGCATCGCGTCGCTCACCACCAGGTCCTCGGCAGAGGAGTTGCCCATGGAGGACTGGAGCATGACGTAGTAGAGATAGTGGTTGGACTCCAGCACCTTCTCCAGCAGGTCGCCGTCGTCGGTGGAGGTGATCAGCTCCTCGATCTGAGTGGGACGGGCGGTATCCAGACAGAAGATGTTGTTGCCCGCCATCAGCATTTCAGGAGCGGAGGAGTACTCGGAAGCGGTCAGAGCGTCGTCGATGATGTAGCCGCCGTAGTTCCACTCGTCCCGCAGGATGTGCTGGATGCCCTGGCTGGCCGCGGCGTACATCACGCCGATACGGTTGTAGGCGGTCATCACGCCCAGGGACTTGCTGCCGTCCTGCTCGCCGTTGCTGCTGGACAGGGAGCCCTCAAAGGCCCGCATGTAGATCTCGCGGATGGACTGCTCGTTGGCAAAGGTGGAGATGCCCTGACGGCCGGCCTCCTGCTCGTTGAGGAAGAAGTGCTTGATGGTGCCGATCAGGCCCTTGCTGCGCATGCCCTCAGAGACATTGGCAGCGGCGTAGTAGGTGAGCATCGCGTCCTCGGAGAAGTACTCGGAGCTGCGGCCGGAGTAGGGGGAACGGTGGATATCGCAGCCGGGGGCGTAGGCAATGGGGATGGAGGCGTACAGAGCGTCCTCGCCGTACATCTGGCCGAAGCGGTACTGCAGGTCATGGTCCCAGGAGGCCGCCACGATGGGCAGGGTGGCCCAGCCGGTGCAGTTGCGGCGGTCGCCGTACTTGAACTGGCCGTTCATGCCCTCGGGGCCGTCCACGATGGTGCAGCCGGGCTTGTTGACGGCCTTCACGGCCTTGATGCCCTTGGAGTCGCCCATGTTGATGAGCAGCTCGCTGAGGGTGAGCTGGGAGAGGAAGTCGTCCCACTTGGGATCGTCAAAGTCCACGCCCTTCATGTCGATGAAGTCGATCTTCTCGTCCAGCGTCACGCCCAGCTGGAAGTCGGAGACGCTCTTGGCGTCATCAGCCTTGGTGTAGAACTGCATGTTGAGGCCGTCGTAGAGCTTGTCGTTGACGGTGATGGTCTCAACGGTCACGGGGTAGGTGGTGTCCCAGGCGCTGCGGGACAGGTAGGTGACCTTCTCGTCGTCGTTGACCCAGTAGTTGATGTCGGCGTCGTCAAAGGTGTTGGTGACGGTGACGCTGCTGTCGTAGCGGGACTGACGGTACTTCTCGGTGTCCACGGTGGCGTTGGTGGAGGTCCACTTGGCGGCCGCGGCGGTGTTGCCGGTGACCACGTTGCCGTCCTGGTCCACCAGCTTGCCGCTCACCTCGTCGCCGCACTTGAGGGCCAGAACGTTGTTCAGGGCCTCGTGGGCGCCGTTGCCGACGGCGAAGTAGTAGTCGCCGGCATCCAGGATGTAGCCCTTGGCGTTGTTGGCGTCATAGGAGGCCAGGAAGTAACCGGGCACCTCCAGGGTGACGGTCTCGGAGGCGCCGGCCGCCACGTCAACCTTGTCGTAGGCCAGCAGCTGGATGGAGGCCTTCTCGATGCCGTTCTCCTTGTCGTAGTCGGTGTAGGGGCTCTGGAAGTAGAGCTGGACGCTGGCCTTGCCGTCCATGTCGCCGGTGTTGGCCACGGTGACAGTGGCGGTGAAGGTGTCGGCGTCGGCGTCATACACCAGGCTGTCCATGGTGTACTCGTAGGTGGTGTAGGACAGGCCGAAGCCGAAGGGGAAGCAGACCTCCTCGGCGTAGTTCCAGCCGTCGGTGGACGCCTTGGTGCCCACGGAGGAGCTGGCGTTGCCCTGGCCCAGAACGGTGTCCTCATACCGGGTCTCGTAGTACTTGTAGCCCACGTAGATGCCCTCGTTGTAGGTCACGAAGCTGTCGCCGGCCGCCCGGGGCGTCTTGCTGCCGTAGTCATAGGAGTGCAGGCCGAAGTTCTCGGCGGAGGGGGCGGACAGGGAGTTGGCGGCAAAGGTATCCACCGTGTGGCCGGAGGGGTTGACCTCGCCGGTGATCACACGGACGGCGCCGGGCATGCCGTAGAAGCCGGGGTTGCCCACCCACAGCACGGCGTCCACGTCGTACTCCTCCAGCCAGTCCAGCTCCATGGCGAACACGGAGTTGAGGATCACAACGACCTTGTCGAACTTGCCGGAGTCCTTGATCATCTGGAAGATGGCCCGCTCGTCCTCGTCCAGCTCCAGCATCCGGGCGCCCTTGTCGTTGACCATGGCCAGGTCGTTGCCCTCAGTGGCGAAGCGGGAGAGGGTGACAAAGGCCACATCGCTGTAGTCGTCAAAGGAAGCCTGAACGCTATCGGTGTAGACGGCGGGGTCATACTCGCCCACGTGGGACACGCTGCGGGCGCCGGGGTCCTCAGCGGAGGAGTAGGCGTCCAGCACCGTCTGGTTGACGTTGAAGCCGGCGCCCTTCAGGGCGTCCACCGGGGTCTGCTGATACTCCTTGTTGGTGGAGGAGCCGCCGGCGGTGCTCCGGAACACAGGGTCCACGCTGCCGCGGCCGAAGGCGGTCACGTTCCGTTCGTCCTCCGACAGGGGCAGAGCGTTGTCCTTGTTATAGAGCAGGACGCTGCCCTCTTCCTCTTCCTGCTCGCAGAAGTCGTAGGCAGCTTCAATGTACTTGGCATAGCCCTCGTCCGACAGGGAACCGTCGTCCGTGAACTCGGTTCCGCCGTAGGTAGCGCCGGAGCCCTCAATGCCCAGCGCGTGGTTGATCTCGCCCTCCTGCTGGAACGCGACGGCAGTCCCGGTCAAAGTAAGGTTTGCGATCAGGATTGCTGCACCAGCCAGTCCGAGCCAGCGCTGGGACTTTTTTGTGGTTGCCTTTCGTGCCATCAATTTGACCTCCTTAACACGTTTGGAACATGGCCGAACCCCTCTGAAAGCGGGCTGTGCACCGCCCGTTTTCGGAGGGTTCCGGCCCGGGGTGGCCGCGCCTCTTGCGGGGTGCGGCCGGGTCGGAAACGTTTCCTCTCTTTGCCTTGATACGACCATGATATTGAGATTCTCCCGGAGCGTCAATCGCTCTGGCACCATTGTCAAAAAATGCGTCGCAATCAGCAGAGGTGAAAAAAATATCCCCCCATATCCATGGGGGGATACTCGTCTCCTGGCTCCGATTCAGCACGCTGCGCGGTCGGTTCGGGCAACCGTTCCCGCGCACGGAATCGTAATCAGCAAATAAAAAATTTCTTCTTCCACGAAATAATCGGCGGTCCCGCCGTACAGCTCGGCGATACTTTTTATGCTCTTTGTGCCGTATCCGTGGGAGGCCGCATCCTGCTTGGTGGTGACCAGAGCACCGTCCCGCACCACCGGCGGAACGGGCGTATAATTCTCCACACAGATGACCGCCATATCCGCCCGGCGGCAGATGGACAGGTTGATCACCTTCTTCTCCTTGTCCTCCACCTTGGCCAGGCACTCCATGGCGTTGTCGATGGCGTTGCCCAGCATGGAGTAGATGTGGTAGTGGGTCATGCCGGACAGGCAGCTGCCGTCCACCGAGCACACCAGCTGGATGCCCGCCTGCTCGCACAGGCCGGATTTCTGGGTGAGGACGATGTCCAGAGCCTTGTTCCCTGTGTAGTAGCGCAGCCGGATGGCCTCCATCTCCTGCTCCAGCTCGGCCCGCTCCTCATCCGGGGCCCGGGAATACTGCTGCTTGAGGTCGTGGTAGCGGATATTGATCTTCTCCATCTCCTGTTTGGCCAGCTCGTACTGCTGCCTGTCGTTCTCCAGCATCTGCTCCAGGATCAGGTTCTCACTCTCCAGCCGCTTCATGCTGCAATTGGAGAACTCCATGGACAGCACGGCCACAGCGAAGAGCACGCAGAAGGCGTTGAGGGCCAGATAGCTGGTGAGATAGGTGAGGGCCGATGTGTCCAGATTCTGCTCCAGCAAAGAGCTGAGGTAGACCGCCACAAAGAGGAACAGTCCGGAGTAGATCACTGTCTTGCGCCGGTCGAACATGAGCTGTCCCTCTTTGAAAAAGCGGCGGGTAAAGCCCAAAAAGATGGGCACGCACACCAGGACGTTGGCCAGCAGCAGCAGCAGCAGGGGATACCACTTCTGGATGGGGCCGCGGTGCAGCAGGCTCATCACGTCCATGTAGGCCAGCTTGCTGGTCATATGCTGCACCGCGTAGGCGCAGGTGGCGGAGAACATGGCGTGGACGGGGCTGCAGTCAAAGCTCCGCCAGATCAGAAGGACCAGGAGAGCTGTATCCAGCAGCAGGGAGATGACATAGGTGGGCAAGGCGCTCCTCCACCCGTCCTTCATGAGGGCGGACTCCAGGTAGGCGACCGCGAACAGGAGGCCCACCCCCAGTACGGCGCGGAAGAGGAAATGGGGCCTGCGCCGGTTCCACGGCACGAACAGGCAGGCCGCTCCCAGCATTCCTATCTCGATCTGCCAGCGGAGGAGAAAGTCCAGGATCAACACGGATCACCCCATCCCTTTTTCGCCAGAAAACGGGAAAATTCCCTGGTGAATGCGTCCTTGTACGTCCTCCCCAAGGGCAGGGCCTCCTCCCCCAGGTAGACGTTCATGCGGCTCACCGCCGTGATATGCTCCAGATTGACCAGAAAGCTGGAGCTGCAGCGCACAAATCCCCGGGGCACCAGCAGATCGGTGGCCTCCTGCATGGTCCCGCGGGTCTTGACCACGGTGTCCCGGCCGGCCGAATCGCCCTGCATGTGGTAAAAAAGATAGTGCTGCTGGACCTCCACATACCGGATGGACGACGCATCCACCACCTTCGAGACTGTCCCGTCCTTGATCACGATCCGCCTCATCTCCGGCTGCTGTGCCCGCCGGGTCCGCTTCTCTATCACCTTCAGCGCCCGTTCCAGGTACAGCCGGAGGGGGTACCACTGCACCGGCTTTACCAGAAAGCCCAGGGCGGAGACGCTGTACCCGTTCAGGGCGAACTGCTCCAGATTGGTGCAGAAGATCAGGATGATCTCTCCGTTCGTCTCCCGGATCCGCTCGGCCAGCTCCATCCCTGTCATTTTGGGCATGTCGATGTCCATGTATAGGATGTCGCAGTCGTTGTTCGGGTCGGCCAGGTAGGCCTGCGCGCTGTCGAACTCCTGTATCTCGAACTCCACCTGGTACTCTTCTTCAAACCGTCTGATCGCGGCCCGCAGCTGCTCTCTGGCCTCTTTTTCGTCATCCACGATCCCAATCCTTACCACAGGGATCCCCCCATATGCCTTGTGTCGGAGAGCCCGCCTCCAGGAAGGCGGCCTCAAAATCAGTTTACAATTGATATTATAATATACTAATCGCCCAACTTCGTCAACGTTTTTTGTTATTTTCGCCAAAAAGCGGCATGTTTTTTATGTTTTTGTCCGCGAAATCCCGCCATTTCCGCCCCACACCGTCCTGGAAACGGCCGGCTGGAAAAAAAGGCGAGGCGCGCGGCATACACCGCGCGCCTCGCCTTTTTCAGAGCACCGTCCGGGGTCTTCCGGTCCGGATGGCCCAGGGGTTACTGCATGCCGTTCTCGTAGGCCTGGATCATCTTCTTGACCATCTGGCCGCCCACGGAGCCGGCCTCACGGGAGGTCAGGTCACCGTTGTAGCCCTGCTTCAGGTTGACGCCCACCTCGGAGGCGGCCTCCATCTTGAACTTGTCGAGAGCCTCACGGGCGCTGGGGACAACAGCCTTGTTGGAACTGGTCATAGCTTGTGCATCTCCTTGTGTTTAAGTTTGTTGGATTGAGAATCCGAACATAGCTTTGCCCCGTGAGATTTTTATATTCGCCCCCGCTTGCGCCAAATTTTTGCAGCACACGCCCTGTTTCATTTTAAAATGCGCGGCGCGCTCCCCTGTTTATTGCCCCGCTCTCAGGGAAAAATACTGCTCCCGCCGGTCCCGGCCGCCGAAGAGGTTGTTGTACTGCACCTGCCGGTACTGCTCGATCAGGCCGGTATATTCATTCTGCTCCAGGTGGCTGTACGCGTGGCCGCTGGTGTCCGTGTACCCCACAAAGGTCATGGCGGGCAGCTGCTCCTGCACGTCCCAGAGGAAATTGTCCCAGGCCGTGCCCTCCAGCCCGGCGCAGCGCAGCACGTACAGGGCCAGAAAGTTCAGACTGGTCACCTGGGGCACCTCCTCCGGAAGGGGATAGTTGGCCCAAACCACAAAGGGCACCTGGTATTTGCCCATGTACTGCTCCATGGTCATCTCCCCCTGGGTGACGCCGTAGGCCTTGTCCAGGAATTCCTGCTCCACCGAGGGCTGATGGTCACCGAACATGACCAAAATGGTGGGCTCGTCCAGCTGGGAGAGGTACTCGATCAGCGTGCGGAAGGCCTGGTCGCTCTTGTTGGCCAGGGTGAGGTACTGCTCCGCCATGGGGTACTTCCCCGGCTCGTCGGCCACCGTCACCTCCGCCGGGTAGTCCTCCACGGTGTAGCTGCCGTGGTTCTGAATGGTGACGTTGAAAAGGAACAGGGGTTTGTCCGCCTCCTTGTGCTCCAGCTCCCATATGACCTGCTCGAAGTCCGACTGGTCGCTCACATAGCCGTGCTCCATAGTCTGGGGCACGTCCATATCGTCGCCGCATTTGAAGCTGTCAAAGCCCAGCAGGGGATAGGCCCGGTCCCGCTGCCAGGAGGTGCGGGTGCCCGGGTGAAAGGCCAGGGTGCTGTACCCCTGCTCCTTGAGCAGGGATGCCAGGGAATAGGTGGGCTCCAGCACATACTGCTGATAGGGGATGCTGCCGGAGGGGAGAAAGGCCATGGAGTTGCCGGTGAGAAATTCAAACTCGCTGGCGCTGGTGCCCGCGCCAAACACGGAGGTATAGGCGTGGCCGAATACCCCGTTGTCCAGAGTGCTGACATAGTCCACCACGCTCTCGCTCAGGTCCAGATTGCCGAAGAACTCAAAATCCGCCCAGGACTCGTTCATAATGGCGATCACGTTGGGCCGCTCCGGGGCGGCCGCCGTTCCTGCCGGGCCAGACGCCTGGGACATGAGCCGGTCCACGCCCTCCGGCGAGGTGTCCGCCGGCTTGTCCACCTCCAGGAACTCGGTGTTGCGCAGGAAGGTGGCCAGGCAGCCGCTGGCGCGGTAGGACCCAGCGGGGTCCCACACGTCGGTGACCACCCCCAGCTCTCCCAGCCGGCTGGTGGGAAGCAGGAAAAACAGGCAGGCCAGCCCGGCGCAGGCCAACCCCAGCCGGGCCTTCCAGCCCGTCAGCCGCAGCTTGCTCCGCACCTGCTTCCGTCTCAGTCCCCACACCAGTGCCGCGGCCAGGGCGGCCGCCAGGCACATCTGCCAGGTGGGGACAAAGCGGTAGCTCCCCGCCACGTCGGCTGCGGTACCCAGGGCAGAGAAGTCCCAGGGCAGGATGGGCGTGCCCCGGAAGAGGTTGACAAAATAGTTGGCCGCGCCCCAGGCGCCCGCCGCGATGTGGATGCCGCAGCAGCAGCGCCTTACCTGCCCGGTCAGGCCGCACAGCGGCCAGTAGAGCAGGGCGATACAGAGGGCATTGGCCGCTGCCGCAGGTAGCGGCATGGCCCACGGCGGCACGCCGTAGGCCAGCTGCATCAGCCACACCGCGGTAAAGGGCGTCAGCAGCAGCACCGCCAGCAGCACCGCCCACCGGCGGCTGTCCGGGAGTACGGCACAGCGCGCTTCCGACTCTGTCCCCGCCCCATATGTTCTCTCTCGTCTCAGCAGTTGGTTCATTTGTACGATTTCCCCCGCAAAAGGATGTAAGATGTTATTATAGCGTAAGAATCAGATTCTGTCAAAGACGGTCTCCCACAGCGGGGAGACCGTCTCAGGCTGTCGAAAAAGTCCTTGGACTTTTTCGACAGCCTGCAAAAATGCCGTTACTTTTGTACCGCACAGCGGTACAAAAGTCCTCGCTCTGCTCGCCGCAACCCTTGCATCGCAAGGCTTGCAGAGCATTCGATTCCATTCGAGGCGGGCGGCTGCCCCCTCGAACTCCCCCGCCGCAATCCAGGCCATCGCGTTTGAACAGAAATTCTTCGACACGCTGAGACGGTCTCCCACAGCGGGGAGACCGTCTCTGTTCTGCGGTCAGAGGGACGCCTGTTGAGTCTGCTCCGGCAGGATGGCCGCCCCCGCCGGCTCCAGCTTCATCACCGACACCTCAAAGGCGGTGCGGGTCAGGTTCTGTCCGTTCTCCACCTTGATGTACTGCCGGCTCTGAAGCCGGCCCTCCAGCCGTACGCCGTCCCCCACGCTGAGGGAGGC
Organism: Pseudoflavonifractor intestinihominis; assembly: GCF_040096055.1. Taxonomy (NCBI): domain Bacteria; kingdom Bacillati; phylum Bacillota; class Clostridia; order Eubacteriales; family Oscillospiraceae; genus Pseudoflavonifractor; species Pseudoflavonifractor intestinihominis. Next base: position 99,251 of record NZ_JBBMFK010000007.1, on the reverse strand, counting down.
GCACCGCTGGGCCAGGGATCCCCACACGATGCAGGGCAGGTAGTCCGCCCGGCCGTACCGGCGGTTCACCGCCAGCATCAGGTCGCAGATGTCCCGGCCAAGCGGGGTTCGGCGGAGCACCGGCGACTTGCACAGCACCCCGGCCAGGGACAGGTCGTTGGCGTGCTCCCCCTCCGCCCGGCGCAGGCTGCGGGCAAAGAGGGTGATGACCAGCCGGCTGCCCCGGCCGCTCTTGTTGTTGAAGGAGCGGACCTCCCCCTCGATCTCCAACTCTGTCCCCGGCGTCACCGGGCACTGTTCCAGCTGCCCGGCGGAGACCACCACGTTGAGCCGGTCCTCCGCACCGGACAGCCGCTCCACCCGCAGGGGGAAGGTCCAGTAGGTGACGCCCCGGTTCTCGTGGGAGACCACAGGCTCCGCCGCCGCCTCGCCCCGCAGGAAGGCATGGTTCTCGTTCCAGTCTGTCTGCATACCAATCCACACTCCCGTGTCGTTTCTCAGGATGTGAGATATATATGCAGGTTTGTCCCTCACTATGACCACGCCCTCAGCCTCCGTATTCCGCGGCAAAGGCCAGCAGTCCCGCCCGGTCCCGGGGCGCCACCTTGACGGCGTGGAGCTCATTGCCCGGGGGCACCAGCTCCTTCAGCGGCTCCAGCTCAGGGGCGTGCTCCAGGTCCAGGCCGTCCACATACAGCAGCACCCGCTTGCCGGTGAAGGGGTGGGTCTCCAGATACCGGCGCAGCGGCCGGGCGGTCTCCCCCAGGTAGACGGGGGTGCCGAACACCAGCAGGTCGTAGTCTCCGGGCGCGTAGGGCAGGTCCTCCGAGGGGTGGTTCACCGTCACGGCATAGCCCTTCTCCGCCAGGCGGGCGGCCAGCGCCTCCGCCTGGGGCACGTTGCGCCTGGCGTTGGAGGGCTGGTACAGGAGCAGGGCCTTCCGCGCCCCCTGCCCCACTCGCTTTTCCGCCCAGCGGCGGCGGCTGTCCCGGAGGCCGGCGGTCAGCTTGAAGAAAATCAGCGTCCCCACCGCCGCCGCGGCCAGCAGGGCCAGAATGACGCGCAGTATGTTGAGCAGCAATTCCATGGACAATATCCTCCTTCTCCCAGGTACCGCCAAGCATAGCAGAGTAATCTTATTTCTTCCATGGGTGTTTTATTAAAATAAGTTAAAGCTTTGCTGTATGGCCCGGGGCTTGACATTCTCCCCCGCCCTCCCTATGATGAGAACAGCTACCTCCGCAGAACATGACAGATCTACGTCAGGGAGGCGATATTCTTGTCCCCATCCACCAATGCCCGGCTCTCCGGCCCGGACGTCCTGCGCAACGGGTCCATGCTGATGGTGGTCCTGCTCCACATCTCCGGCGTGGGCGGCCTGCTCTCCGCCCTGCCGCCCGGCTCCCTCCGCTGGTGGGCCCTCTGGAGCCTGGAGGCCCTGTGCTCCTGCGCGGTGAACTGCTACGGCCTGCTCAGCGGCTACCTGGGCGTGGGACGGAGGCACCCCCTCTCCCGGCTGAGCGCCCTCTGGCTCCAGGCGGCGTTTTACTCCGCCGCGCTCACGGTCCTGTTCGGCCTGCTTGACCCCGGCTCTCTCCGTGTCCGGGACATGATCGCGCCCTTTTTTCCGGTGCTCAACGGCACCTACTGGTATTTCAGCGCCTATTTCGCCCTTTTCCTGCTGATGCCCTTCCTGGACAGCGCCCTCACCGCCCTGTCCCCTGCTTCTGCCAAACGGCTGGTTCTGGCGCTGATTGCTGTCTTTTCCCTGGCCGATTTCATCTCCCCGGAGGAGATTTTCTCCACCCGGGGCGGGTACAGCGTGGCCTGGCTGGCGGTGCTCTACCTGCTGGGCGGATACCTGCGGCTCCATCCCCCCGCCCGCCTGCCCCAGCCCTGGCTGCTGCTGGCCGGATATGCGGCATTCTCTCTGCTCGCCCTGGCGGGCAAGACCTTCGGCGTATCCCAGCCCGGTGCCTTTTTTAAATGGGGGATCCTCCTGTCCTACACCTCTCCCCTCATCCTTCTGGCCGCCCTGTGCCTGTTCCTGGCCCTGTGCCGTATGCCTGCCCTGCCCGCTCCCATAGCCCGGGTGATGTCCTTCTGCGCGCCCCTGTCCTTCGGCGTGTACCTGCTCCACACCCACCCGCTTGTGTGGTCCCACCTGCTGGCGGGCCGGACCGCATTTCTGGCCCAGTTCTCCACGCCCCTGTGCCTGGCCGGAGCCCTGGCCATCGGTCTGGCCATCTTTATCGCGGGCATCGGCGTGGACTATGTGCGCAGCCTGATCTTCCGGGCGGGTGGGCGTGCCATCGGTCGCCTCCGTACGGGCCGCGGCAGGCCGGTAAATTGACTTTCCCCGCTGTATCGGCTAAAATAGTACCTACTTTTTGAAAAGGCGGTGACTCCGTGACCTTCCTCACGCCGCAGTTCTTCTGCTTCTTTCCCGTGACGGCGCTGGTCTTTTTCCTGCTGCCCCAGCGGGCCCGCAACCCCTGGCTGCTGCTGGCCAGCTGGTTCTTCTACCTGTGCGCCAAGCCCGTATATCTCACCTTTCTGCTCTTCACCATCGCCGCATCCTACCTGACCGGGCGGCTGCTGGAGCGGAAGAAAAGCAAGGGCGCCCTGGCGGCCTGCCTGGTGATCCTGGGCCTGCTGCTGTTCGTGTTCAAGTACCTGAACTTCGCCCTGTCCCTGGTAGGGCGGGGCCTGGGCGCTCTGGGCTTCTCCTTCTCGGCCCCGGTGCTGGACATCCTGATGCCCGTGGGCATCTCCTTCTACCTGTTCCAGGCCATGGGGTACGTCATCGACGTGTACCGGGGCAAGGTTCCGGCGGAGCGGGATCTGCTCCTCTACGCCCTGTTTCTCTCCTTCTTCCCCCACATCGTCTCCGGCCCCATTGCCCGGGCGGACCAGCTGCTGCCCCAGTTCCGCTCGGAGCACCGGTTCGACTGGGACGAGTTCCGGGCCGGACTGTTCCGGTTCCTGTGGGGCGCATTCAAGAAGCTGGTGCTGGCTGACCGGCTGGCCGTGCTGGTGAACACCATCTTTACCGCGCCCCAGGACTTCGGCGCCCTCCAGCTGGCGGGGGCCGCCGTGGCCTTCTCCCTCCAGCTCTACTGTGACTTCTCCTCCTACTCCGACATGGCCCTGGGCACCGCCCGGGCCATGGGCTTCTCCCTGATAGAGAACTTCCGCACCCCCTTCTTCTCCCGCTCCATCGCGGAGTTCTGGCGGCGGTGGCACATGTCCCTGTCCTTCTGGTTCCGGGACTACCTCTATATCCCCCTGGGCGGCTCCCGGCGGGGCACGGCCCGGAAGTACCTGAACGTGCTCATCGTCTTTGCCGTCAGCGGGCTGTGGCACGGCGCGGCCATGACCTTTGTGGTGTGGGGACTGCTCAACGGCCTGTATCAGGTCATCGGCGGCGTCACCGCTCCTCTCCGGGGCAAGGTCCACAGCGCCCTCCATCTGAAAGAGGACGGCTGGCCCCTGCGGCTGTGGCAGATTTTCTGCACCTTCCTGCTGGCCACAGCGGCCTTTGTGTTCTTCAAGGCCGGGTCGGTGTCCACCGGGCTGGACATTCTGTCCGGCATGCTCCACGGGCCCCTGTGGGTCTTCACCAGCATGGGCCTGGACCGTTGGGAGCTGCTGGCGGCCCTCTTCGGGCTGGTGGTACTGCTGGTCGTGGACCTGCGGTCGGTCAACCACGACATCACCGCCGACTACCTCTCCGCCCCCCGCCCGGCGCGGTGGCTGGCGCTGTGGTTCCTGCTCTTCTCCTGCGTGGTGCTGGGCAGCTACGGCGCAGGGTACGACGCCCAGTCTTTTATCTATGGCTTCAGCTTCTGACCGGAAGGAGGACCCGGCTTGAAATCTCGTTTTCTCCGCAGGGAACTGCCGCTGGTCGCGGTTTTCCTGCTCATCACCGCTCTGCTGCTCAACTTCGCCTCCGACGTGCTCCGCCCCGCCCACACGGACTACGGCTCCACCTGGAGCTCCTTCCGGGCCGAGCCGGAGGACAGCCTGGACGTCATCTACCTGGGCAGCTCCTACGCCTACTGCGACTTCAACCCCTCCGTCATCTACGGCAGCTCCGGACTGACGGGGTACGTGATGGGCGGCTCGGAGCAGACCCTGTCCATCACCTACTGGTACCTGAAGGAGGTCTTCAAGACCCAGTCCCCCTCCGCGGTGGTGCTGGAGGCCACCTCTCTCTTCTTCGCACAGTACCAGAACTACACCCAGCTCAACATCGACCTGATGCCCTTCTCCCTCAACAAGCTGGGGGCCATCTTCACCGCCGCCGAGCCGGACCTGCGCACCGGGCTGCTCTTTGACCTGTGGTTCTACCACGGACGCTGGTCGGAGATCCGCCCTGGGGACGTGAAGCGGGCCCTGTTCCCCATCCAGCGGGACTACCTGAAGGGGTACACCGCCATCGACGAGGTGAAGGAGGGGGTGGGAGTCGAACCCTATGTGGCCGACCGGGAGATCTCGGACGAGGACTACGCCTCCAACCTGTCCTGGCTGGACAAAATTCTGGACCTGTGCCAGGAGCATGGGGCCACTCCCATCATCACCTTCAACCCCACCTACACCCGCTGCACCCAGGAGACCTACGAGCGCATCGGCCGGGAAATCCAGGCTCTGGACGAGAACGTGATCTTCTGCAACTGGAGCGAGATGTTTGAGGAGATCGGGCTGGTGCCCACGCTTCATCTCTACGACGGCGGCCACCTGAACCAGGACGGCGCGGCCGTCTTCTCCGCCTGGCTGGGGGAGTACCTGACTGATGATGTGGGCCTGGTCCCCCGGAAGCAGACCGCCGCCAACACCGCCCACTGGCAGGAATCGGCACAGTGGTGGCAGGACTATCTGGCGCAGTAGTCAGGACCCCCGGCTGAGCTGGGGGGCGTCGTTACGCTAAAGCTAACCAGTACAAAGCAGGCGCATTGGAACATTCCAACGCGCCTGCTCTTATTTCTATATTCAAACCGGCGGCATAAGCATACAAAACTGTTCTCTAGGCCCTCCGGAAATTTCGTCCCGCCGGTTTAAAATATTTTGCAGATATCTCGTCCTGATTCCCTGGTTTCCCCCTAATCGTCCTGTCTGAAGATTGACTTTCCCCGATAAATGCACTATGATAATCCGGTGTCTGTTTTCACAATATCTTTCATAAAGATGTAAGGAGGATTTCCTGTGAAGGAGAGAGAGACCTTTGCCTCCCGTCTGGGCTTTGTGCTCATTTCGGCGGGATGTGCCATCGGTTTGGGAAACGTGTGGCGCTTTCCCTACATTGTGGGCAAGTACGGCGGCGCCGCCTTTGTGCTCATCTACCTGGTATTTCTGGTGATTCTGGGCCTGCCCATCATGGCCATGGAGTTCTCTGTGGGCCGCGCCAGCCGCCAGAGTATCGCCACCAGTTTCCACAAGCTGGAGCCCAAGGGCACCAAGTGGCACTGGTACAGCTGGTTCGGCATGGCGGGCAACTACATGCTGATGATGTTCTACACCACAGTGGCCGGCTGGATGATCCTCTACTGCATCAAGATGGCCAAGGGCGACTTTGTGGGCGCTGACCCCCAGGCCGTCCAGGACATCTACTACGGCATGCTGTCCAACCCGGGGCTCATGCTCATCTTCATGATCATTGTGGTACTCATCGGCATGGGCGTGTGTTCCCTGGGCCTTCAGGACGGTGTGGAGAAGATCACCAAGGTGATGATGGTGCTGCTGCTGGCCATCCTGATCGTGCTGGTGGTCCGGTCGGTCACCCTGGAGAACGCGGTCCAGGGCCTGGAGTTCTACCTCAAGCCCAACTTCCACAACCTGATGTACGACGCCAACGGCAACTTCATCCTGGGCGAGGCCATCTTTGCCGCCATGGGGCAGTCCTTCTTCACCCTGTCCCTGGGCATCGGCGCCATGGCCATCTTCGGCAGCTACATCGGCAAGGAGCACCGCCTCATGGGCGAGGCCATCAACGTGGGCATTCTGGACACCTTTGTGGCCTTTGTGGTGGGTCTGGTCATCTTCCCCTCCGCCTTCGCCTTCGGCATCCAGCCCGACAGCGGCCCCAACCTGATCTTCCTCACCCTGCCCAACGTGTTCAACTCCATGCCTCTGGGCCGGCTGTGGGGCGCGCTGTTCTTCGTGTTCATGTCCTTCGCCGCCCTGTCCACGGTCATCGCCGTGTTCCAGAACATCATCTCCTTCCCCATGGACAAGTGGGGGTGGAGCCACAAAAAGTCGGTACTGGTGAACCTGGTGGTCATCATCATCCTCAGCCTGCCCTGCCTGCTGGGCTTCAACCTGTGGTCCGGCTTCCAGCCCTTCGGGGACGGCAGCGTGGTCATGGATCTGGAGGACTTTGTCCTGTCGGACAACCTGCTCCCCCTGGGCAGCCTGGTGTATCTGCTCTTCTGCGTCTCCAGGCGGGGCTGGGGCTGGGACAATTTCCTGGCCGAGGCGGACGCAGGCGACGGCATCCGCTTCCCCGCCCGGTTCCGTCCCTACTTCCGCTATGTGCTGCCCCTGCTGGTGCTCATCATCTTTGTCATGGGCTACTGGAACAAGTTCGGTGCCTCCCTCATGGCCCTCTTCTCCTGAGACATACAGAAAAAAGCGGCAGTCCGGTTAAAACCGGACTGCCGCTTTTTTTCAATTCAGGAACCCAGGCTGTCGTAGTAGACCACCAGCCAGTCCAGATTGGTAAAGTCGTCCTCGCTCAGGTAGTAGTAGCCTTCCTCGTCAGGCTGGACCTGCACCAGGATGGAGGTCTCGTCCATGTAGCCCAGAGAGGGGATCAGGGACTCCAGCAGGTCGGCCAGGCCCTGGCCGTAGTCGGCGTCGTAGGTATTGACATACCAGTCCGAATACGCTTCGTCCGTCATGGAGTCAATGTCCACGTCGGCGTACTTGGCCTCAAAGGTCTCGGAGAAGGCGGGGTAGGCGTCGTTGAGCTGGTCGATGATGTCGATGGGCCGCACCGTCACCTTGACGGAGTAGCTGCCGTCGTCCATCCTGCTGGCCTCCTGGACGGTGTAGTCCGCCTTGGCGAAGATCTGGCGGTAGGCCTCGGCAAAGCGGGCAGTCAGCTCGTCGGTGGGATACTCGATGCCCAGGCTGCTCATCAGATACTGGGCCTCGTTGAGCATCTTGTCATCATATGCCTGCTGGCACTCCTCCTCACTGGAGTCGGTCACCAGCTTCAGGTACTCCTGGTACTCGCCCTTGTAGATCACGTCCATCTGGGCCTTGACGTAGTCCACCGCGTCCTGCTTGGTGACGCCTCCGCCCAAAAGGCCGCAGGCGGTCAGGCACAGGACAAGGGACAGGGCCAGGGTGAGCAGTGTGAGCTTGCGCAGTTTCTTCATTCTCAGTTCCTCCATTCTCTGTATGTGACACAGACATCCAGAGGGAGGTTCCGGCGCTTCAGGCAGGCCGGAACGACTCCGCTCTGTCTATGCGCGGGGAAAGGGAATCGGCCCGGCAGGTCGTCCTGGGCAGCGGTCAGCCGCACAGCTCGGCGATGGCCTGGGCAAAGATCTTGCAGGAGAGCACCAGGTCGGCCACAGGGATGCGCTCGTTGGGACCGTGCATGCGGGGATCGGCGCCGGGCAGCTCGCAGCCGAAGGCCACGCCGCCGGGGATGTCGTGGACATAGGTGCCGCCGCCGATGGCCAGGGGCTTGGCGTCCTTCACGCCGGTGTAGTTCTCATAGCAGGCCAGCAGGGTGCGGACAAAGGGGGAGTTGGCGTCGGTGTGGTGGACGCTGGTCATGTCCCCGTCGCCGGTGACGGTGATGCCGCGGGCGGCAAAGGAGGCCTCGCAGGCCTTCTTGCAGTTATCCTCGTTGGCGCAGATGGGGAAACGCACGTCGAACTTGGCGCTGAAGCCGGTCTCATCCAGGGTCATGAGGGCCAGGTTCAGGGTCAGGGGGCCGGACAGCTCGTCGGCCTGGGCAATGCCCAGCGCCTCGCCGCGGGTGTCCCCGTGGGGGAAGAGGGTGTGCATGGACTTGATGGCGGCGGTGCTGCCGCAGTCGGCCAGAGGCAGACGGTCCAGCAGGGTCAGCAGGGCGGTGATGGCGTTGTTGCCGCCGTCAGGGTTGGCGGCGTGGGCGTTCTTGCCCGCGCAGAGGATAAGGGTCCCCTCTTCCGCCGCCTCCAGGGTGAAGGTGGCGCCGGTCTCCGCGGCGGTCTGCTGGGCGGCGGCCTCCAGGTCGGCGGCGGACACGCCCACCACCAGGACCTGGGACTCCGGCGGCACCACGTTGGTGCGGAAGCCGCCCTTCAGCCCGGTCACCCGGGGCAGGACCTCGGACTTGGCCCAGGTGCTGCCGAAGTCGGGGTGGTAGTGGCCCTTCTCGATGTTGATGACGGGGAAATCCGCGTCGGGGGAGAAGGTGTACTTGGCGTAGGGCTCGGTGGCGTAGTAGTGGGCGATGTCCTCGGAGCCGGACTCCTCGTCGGTGCCCAGGATCATGCGGGCGGAGTGGTTCAGAGGCAGGCCCAGGTCCTTCACGCACTTCATGGCGAACAGGGCCGCCACAGCGGGGCCCTTGTCGTCGGCCACGCCCCGGCCGTAGAGCACGCCGTCCTTCTCCACCGGGCCGTAGGGGTCGGTATCCCAGCCCTTGCCCTCGCCCACCACGTCCATGTGGGCCAGGATGTGGAGGATGGTGTCCTTGTCGTTGAGCTCGGCGGTGCCCACGTAGCCGTCGTGGTTCCTGGTGGCAAAGCCCAGCTCATCGCACAGCTTCAGGGCCTCGTCCAGCGCCCGGGCAGGGCCCTCGCCGAAGGGCATGCCCGGCTGGGCCTCCTCCTTCACGCTGCGGACGGACACCAGACGGCACACCGCCGCCACCAGTTCCCGCTGCTTGGCGGGGTCGTCAAAATAGGCACGGATCTGCTCCTCGTATTTCATCATGAAATTTCCTCCTTCTTTCCGGCCTGGCCGGGTATGGGCTCTATTTCTCCTCTTCCTCCCCGCCGCCGGTCAGCTCTCCCAGGTATTTGTACACCGTGTACCGGGACACCTGGAGCCGCCGGGCCACAAAGGGCACCGACTTGCGGAAGGAAAAGGCGTTTTTCTGATCCAGCAGGGCAATGATCTTCATCCGGTCCTTTTTGGTCAGGGCGGACACCGGCTTGCCCACAACGCTGAGGCACTCGTCAAAGATGGCGGAGAGCTGGCTGTCTCCGCCCCGCCACATGGCGCTCTGGAGGTCTGCCTCGGCGCTCATCAGGTCCACCAGGATCCGGTTTGCGTACACCAGAGAGGTGTAGTCAAAATTGATGCCCAGGGCCAGATTGTACCCGTCCCCGATCAGGTGGAAGGTACTGCTCTTGATCTGCTGGCCGCTGGGGGTGGTGGCGTACAGATTGACGAAGTCGGTCACCAGGGCGGTCTCATCCAGGGCCAGGTCGGTGCCCAGGATGTCCATGGTGGAGCCAACGGTCCGCCCGGAGATATGTCCGTTATAGATGGACAGGATGGGGTGGGTGGGGTCCCCCATATCGTGGACCAGGGTCTCGCAGGAGCTGCCGAACATCTCCGCAATGCCCCGGGCGGTCCGATCCAGAAATTCAAAAGCTTCTTCCCGTGTCATTGCAGTTCCTCCCTCCGGAGATCCGGGACGCCGGCCAGCCTGCCGTATTGCATAACTAAAGTATCAATATTGTACCTCCGGAGGCGGGAAAAAGCAAGGGATTTGCAGGCCGCCCCGCCGCGTCCGGCTGCCGGGTGTTTCTGAGGCAAAAACAGGCCTGACGCCGCCGGAAAACCGGGCAGTATCAGGCCTGAAAACGTTCCTCTTGCCTATGGATAGGCGTTGGAGTAGCTCTTTCCCGGCTCCAGCGAAATGTGCCGGGCGGCAAACAGCTCCTCCACGGTGACAAACAGATAGCCCTGGGCGTGGAGCCGGTCCACGATCTGAAGCGCCGCGTCCACCGAGGCAGGAAAGATGTCATGCATGAGAATGATTGCCCCGTCCCTGGCCTGGGACACCACCTCCTCCACCTCACGGGGGGTGTTCTGATCCCGCCAGTCCTCCGGGTCGATGGACCAGATGATGATGGGGCACTCCGCCCAGGCCTTCACCGAGGCGTCCGTCATGCCGTAGGGCGGCCGGAGAAGAAAATCCCCGTGGCCCAGCACAGTGGAGAGCAGCGCTCTGGTGCGGCCCACCTGGGCGTCAAAGTCCGCCCGGTTCAGCCCGGTGAGAGCCACGTGGTCGTAGGTGTGAATGCCCACCTGGTGCCCCTCCGCCTCCATGCGCCGGACCACGTCCTCGTTGCCCTCCACCTGGGCGCCGATGAGGAAAAAGGTGGCGTGGACCCCCCGTTCCGCCAGGCCGTCCAGCAAGGCGGTGGTGGTGGAGCGCCGGGGTCCGTCGTCAAAGGTGAGGGCGATGAGCTTCTGCTCCCCATCCTCAGGCAGCAGGGGCACCTCCGCCTCCGCCGTGACGGCGGCAGGCAAAGCGGCCCTCAGCGCCGCCCCCGCCAAAAGGGCCAGCGCCAGGACCGCCGCGCCGCTCATCAGAGCGAATCTCTGCCTTTTCCGCCTGTATTCCATCCCGTCCGCCGCCTTTCTGTCCGTTCAGAGACAGTATGTGCGGCAGCGGGCTTTTTTTGTGATGCAATTTTTTCTTTTTACTGTCCGTCCCTGGGGTCCGGGTCTCCTTCCAGGGTGAGGAAATACCGGTAGTAGGGCAGCAGCCACTCAAAGCCCTCCAGCAGTACGTCGGGCAGCTCCGGCGTGAAGAGCACGCCGCCGTTGGAGCACTCCCGGGAGAGCACCAGCCCCTTCCGGTTGTACCAGGGCGCCAGCAGCGGGGTGGTCTGCCCCTTGGGCCGCTTGTACTCCTCCCCCTCCAGCACGAACAGGTCCTGCTTATCGAAGGCCCGGGCCAGCTTCTCAAAGGGCTTGGGGTCCCGGTCCAGCCGGGCGCGGAACTTAGCCATGGTCAGGGCGCTGGCGCACCAGTAGCCCAGGCCGTAGCTCCACGCCTCCGGCCCCAGTTCAAACCAGAAGGTGGGACGGCCAGTCCACTGCTCGCATCCTGGACGCTCTATGGACAGCCACAGGTGGTCCTTGTAGGGCCCCCGTCCGTGGAGCCGCCGGGCGTCCCGGTAGATGCGGGACACCTTGAGCACCAGCCCCAGGTCCCCGTGCCGCTGCGTCATGCCGTCAAACACCTGCCGCCCCAGTTCCCGCATGGGGTTGTAGAAATAGGTGAGGTATTCCTCCTTGTGGGCCTCAAACCAGGCCTTTTCGTTGTTGAAGCGGATGCCCCACATAAAATCTATCGTCTCGTCGCTGAAGCCCTGGAACACAGGCGTTCTCCTTTCTCTTCGCCGCAGTCAATTTACATAATTTATATTATGATTACTTCCCTGCCTTGGCCGCAGCCACAAACGCCCGGAACAGGGGGTGGGCCTTGTTGGGACGGGAGGCGGCATGCCGCCTCATCTTATGTCCCCACTCGCTCCCGGCTCCGCCGGAACCGCTCGGGGATGACACGAGCCGTCCCGCGTCCGCATCTCAGCACTTCTGCTTTTCCTTCGCCGCGGCCACAAATGCCCGGAACAGGGGGTGGGCCTTGTTGGGACGGGAGGCGGCATGCCGCCTCATCTTATGTCCCCACTCGCTCCCGGCTCCGCCGGAACCGCTCGGGGATGACACGAGCCGTCCCGCGTCCGCATCTCAGCACTTCTGCTTTTCCTTCGCCGCGGCCACAAACGCCCGGAACAGGGGGTGGGCCTTGTTGGGACGGCTCTTGAACTCCGGGTGGTACTGCACGCCCACGAACCAGGGGTGACCGGGCAGCTCCACGGTCTCCACCAGGCTGCCGTCCGGGGACAGGCCGGAGAGCACCAGTCCCTTGGCCGTCAGGGTCTCCCGGTACTCGTTGTTGAACTCATAGCGGTGGCGGTGCCGCTCGGAGATCATCTCCTGGCCATAGGCCTGGCGGATCTTGGTGTTCTCCTCCTTCAGGCGGCAGGGGTAGGCCCCCAGGCGCATGGTGCCGCCCTTCTCGGTCACGTTCCGCTGCTCGTCCATCAGGGCGATGACAGGGTAGGGAGTGGCCGGGTCCAGCTCGGCGGAATGGGCGCCGGTGAGGCCGGCCACGTGGCGGGCAAACTCCACCACCGCCATCTGCATGCCCAGGCAGATGCCAAAGAAGGGCACATTGTGCTCCCGGGCATACCGGATGGCGGAGATCTTGCCCTCCACACCCCGGCTGCCGAAGCCGCCGGGCACCAGGATACCGTCGCAGTCCTTCAGCTGATCGGCCGCGTTCTCGTCGGTGACGTGCTCGGCGTCCACCCATTTGATGTCCACCTTCACGTCGTTCTCAATGCCGCCGTGGGTCAGGGCCTCGGCCACCGACAGATAGGCGTCGTGGAGGGCCACATACTTGCCCACCAGGGCGATGCGCACAGTGCCCGTGGGGTGCTTGGCCCGCTCCACCATGGCCTGCCACTCGGTCAGGTCGGGGGAGATATCGGTCAGGCTCAGCCGGCGGCACACCGCCCGGGCCAGTCCCTCCGCCTCCAGCATGAGGGGCACCTCGTAGAGGATGGGGGCGGTCAGGTTGGGGATCACGTTCTCCGGGGCAATGTTGCAGAACAGGGCGATCTTCTCCTGCAGGTCGCGGGGCACAGGGCTGTCGCTCCGGGCCAGGATCACGTCGGGCTGGATGCCCAGGCCCAGCAGCTCCTTCACCGAGTGCTGGGTGGGCTTGCTCTTGAGCTCGCCGGTGCCCGGGATGGACACGATCAGGGACACGTGGAGGTACATCACGTCCTGCCGGCCCACCTCCTGGCCCACCTGACGGATGGCCTCCAGGAAGGGCTGGGACTCAATGTCGCCCACGGTGCCGCCGATCTCGGTGATGACCACGTCCGCCATGCCCGACCGGCCCACCCGGTAGATCCGGTTCTTGATCTCGTCGGTGATGTGGGGGATGACCTGGATGGTGCCGCCCAGATAGTCGCCGCTCCGCTCCCGGCTCAGCACGGTCCAGTACACCTTGCCCGAGGTGACCGAGGAGTTGACGGTGAGGTTTTCGTCGGTAAAGCGCTCGTAGTGGCCCAGGTCCAGGTCGGTCTCGGCGCCGTCGTCGGTGACAAATACCTCGCCGTGCTGGTAAGGGTTCATGGTGCCCGGGTCCACGTTCAGATAGGGATCGAACTTCTGGAGGGCCACCCGCAGCCCCCGCTGCTTGAGCAGGCGCCCCAGGGACGCCGCCGCGATGCCCTTACCCAGCCCGGAGACCACGCCGCCGGTGACAAAGATGTACTTCACTGCCATGTTATATTCCTCCCATCAATGGATGGGACCCCATTGTCCCGGGACGCCCTTGTCCCTGTTTTTTCTCTCATTCTCCGTTTTTTATTCCCGCTCCGCGGGAAAACATTCAGGGTTTCTGGCCCCCAGAGGCCAAAAACCCTGTACTTGCGCAAAAAGCAAGAACAGCCTTGGTACGCTGTACCCAGGCTGTCCGCTCTCGTCCGGTACATGTTATTTTACTCGCTCTCCCCCGTTGCCGTCAAGATGGCAGGCGGAATTTTTCTTTCCTTTACCAGAGCTCTACCCATACCATACGCCGCCCTGGTGGAGGCCCACTGTCATGTATGGCACAATAGACCTGACCCCGCTTTGTTTACGCCTCCTTGCGCAAGTCTTAAGGAAATCGTAAGGGGATGCAAAGCCTCTCTTTCGCTTTTCCCGGTATACTGGATACAACAGACAGGCTACAAAGGAGTATGAACACCATGTGGAATTTCAAATATACCGCTCAGTACCTGGCCTGCGTGGCCGACCTGGAGTCCCACCCTGACGTGCAGTCCATGCGCTTTTTCCCCCAGCACGCCAAGGGGGTGAGCACCTATGACCACTGCTGTCTGGTGGCCTACTCCAGCTTCCGCGTCTGCGCGGCTCTGGGGCTGGACGCCCGCTCCGCCGCCCGGGGCGGCCTGCTCCACGACTTTTTCCTTTACAACTGGCAGACCGACTCCCGCCCCGGCGCTGACCACGCCTTCCGCCACCCCCTCTACGCCCTGGAAAACGCCCAAGCCCGCTTTGTCCTCAACGATACCGAGCGGGACATCATTGCCACCCACATGTGGCCGCTGCCCCTCAACCGGTTCTACCGCCGCTGGGAGTCCCTGGTGGTCAGCTGTATGGACAAGGTGTGCGCACTGGCCGAGCTGATGGGCCTGGTGCCCCTCCTCACCAGGGGCGGCCGGGTCCCCGCCCCCAAGCTGGCATATCCCCAGAATGCGTCTTCGCCCGCCCCCGCAAAGGCCGGTTGACTTCTCCTCCGGAGCGTGGTACCCTTTTCCCAAATGGAAAGGGGGCACCGCTATGTGCAGTCCCGAGAAAGAATTTGTCCTCTCCAACGGCGTGTCCGTCCCCGCCGTGGGCTTCGGCACCTATAAGACGGCGGACGGCGCCGTGCTGTCCGCCGCCATCGCCCAGGGGTACCGCCACTTTGATACCGCCTCCTTCTACGGCACTGAGGCCGCCCTGGGCCGTGCCGTGGCGGAGAGCGGCCTGCCCCGGGAGGACTTCTTTCTCACCTCCAAGCTGTGGAAGACCGAGATGGGCTATGACGCCGCCCTCCGGGCCTTTGACGCCACGCTGGAGCGGCTGGGCACCGGCTATCTGGACCTCTACCTCATCCACTGGCCCAGGCCGGACCTGGAGCTGGCGGACTGGGCCGGGTTGGACCGGGAGACCTGGCGGGCGCTGGAGCGGCTGTATGAGTCCGGCCAGGTGCGTGCCATCGGGGTGAGCAACTTCCTGCCCCACCACCTGGAGCCCCTTCTGGCCCGGGCCAACGTGGCCCCCATGGTGGACCAATTGGAGTTCCACCCGGGCTACATCCAGGCGGAGGCGGCGGCCTTCTGCCAGGCCCACAACATCCTGGTGGAGGCCTGGAGCCCCCTGGGCCGGAACCGGCTGGCGGGCCATCCTCTGCTCTCCCAACTGGCGCAGGTCCACGGCGTGTCCCCCGCCCAAATCTGCCTGCGCTTTGCCCTTCAGCAGGGCGTGCTCCCCCTGCCCAAGTCCTCCAGCCCGGAGCGGATGGCGGAGAACCTGGACCTGTTCTCCTTCGCCCTGACCGAGGAAGAGATGGCGGCGCTGCGCGCCATGCCCCAGGCGGGCTGGTCCGGGGAGCATCCCGACCGGCCCAGAGTGCAGCCCCAGGAGGTAACATAACATGGAACCCAAAGAACTGCTTGATTTTCTCCACATCGCCGAGCACCTCAAGTGCAACACCCGCCACTCCTACACCTCCAGCGGGCGGCATGAGTCGGTGGCCGAGCACTCCTGGCGGCTGGCTCTGATGGCCTTTCTGATGAAGGACCAGCTCCCCGGCGTGGATATGGACAAGGTGCTGAAGATGTGCCTCATCCACGACCTGGGGGAGGCCATCACCGGCGACATCCCCGCCTTTGAAAAGACCGACGACCACCGGCACACCGAGGCCAGGGCTGTGGACAGCCTGGCGGCCGCCCTGCCCCGCCCTCTCTCGGACGAGTTTTCCGCCCTGTTTGCCGAGATGGAGGCCAGGACGACCCCCGAAGCCCGGGTGTTCAAGGCTCTGGACCGGATGGAGGCGGTGCTCCAGCACAACGAGGCCCCGCTGGACACCTGGATTCCCCTGGAGTTCGAGCTCAACCGCACCTACGGCGTGGAGGACGCCGCCCCCTTTCCCTTTCTAAAGGCCCTGCGGGAGCAGCTGATTGCAGACACGGACGAAAAAATCGCCGACAGCACAATGACCTGATAAAACGCCAAGCGGAGGCGTCTCGTCTGAGACGCCTCCGCATTTTTGTCACTTCAGCGGCACACCCCAGGGAGCCATCTCCCAGCGGATAAAGTAGCCCTGGGGGTGCTTGCACACGGGACAGGCCGCCGGGGCCATGGTCCCCTCCACCACGTGGCCGCAGTTGAGACACATCCAGCGGCACTCCACGTCGCTGACAAAGAGTTTGCCCTGCTCCAGCAGGTCGGCAAAGGCGCCGAAGCGGTCGCCATGGCTCTTTTCCACCCTGGCGATGGAGGAGAAAATGTGGGAAATCTCGGGGAAACCCTCCTCCTTGGCCACCTTGGCAAAACCGGTGTAATCGTGCTCAAACTCCTGGTACTCATTGCGCCGGGCGGCCCGGAGATGGCTGAGCACATCGGGGAAGAGATCCACCGGATAGGTGCCGTCCACCTTGACGGTCTGACCCGACAGTTGCTCCAGCAGGTCGTAGTACACCTTGGCGTGCTGCTCCTCCTGGCCGGCGGTGAAGAGAAAGACTCCCTGGAGCACCTGGAGGTCGTTCTTCTCTGCCAGGCCGGCAGCAAAGGTGTAGCGGTTGCGGGCCTGGCTCTCTCCGGCAAAGGCGCGCATCAGGTTTTCTCTGGTCTGGCTCTTGTCAAATGAAACGGACATGGGCAGTGCCTCCCTTATCATGGATATGGAGAGGATGCCCTGCCGGAATATTTTTATGCGGCAGATGAAACAAAACCGGCGGCTCACGGCTCTGATAGGCAGAGGAAAGGAGATGAGGCAGATGGATTTGGAGCAGACCATGGCGGAGCATGGGGACTGTATTCTGCGGCTGTGCTTTCTCATCCTGCGGGATCGGGCCGCCGCCGAGGACGCCGCCCAGGAGACCTTTCTCCGGGCCTGGCAGAGCTGGGACCGCTTTGATGGGCGGGCGGCGGTCAAAACCTGGCTGACCAGCATTGCCGTCAACGTGTGCCGCCACCAGCTCCGCTCCCCCTGGCGCAGACGCCGGGTGGACTGGGAGGCACTGGGGGAGCTGGCTGCGCCGGAGCAGCAGGCGGAAGACGGCACTGTGCTCCGCGCCGTGCTGTCCCTGCCGAAAAAGTACCGGGAGATTGTGGTGCTTCACTACTATCAGGGCTTTTCCACGCCGGAAATCGCCCAGATGCTCCACCTTCCCACCGGAACCGTGTCGGTCCGTCTCATGCGGGCCAGAGAGAGGCTCAAGCCTATGCTGAAGGAGTGGTATTATGAAGAAGCATGACATGGCGCAGTCCCTGAACCGGGCTTTGGACGGCCTGCGCTTCCGTGCGGACATGCGGGAGCAGGTGCTCCGGTCGGCGGAATATACCGCCCCCGTCCGCCGCCCCGGTCTGCCGCGCAGGGCCGTGGCCGCCCTGGCCGTGTGCGCCGCGCTGGTGATCGCCGCCGCGGCGGCAGGACCCACCCTGTGGAAAATCATTCAGGAGGATCTGGGGTCTCGGGCCCCCTACGCCACCGAGGTGCTGGGCTCCTGCGAGGACCAGGGCATCCGCATGGAGGTACAGGCCGCTCTGGCAGACAGCCGCGTCACCCGGCTCTACTTCACCATGGAGGATCTGACCGGAGAACTCTTTCGTGAAGACACCTCCTGCGACCTGCTCCTCTCCCTGGAGACCGGCGGGACGTTCAGCTGGGGCAACGGCGGAAGCGGACTGAAGGTGCTGGACTACGACCCGGAGCGGCATCTGGCCACTCTGGTGTACAGCCGGGGCACCGATGAGCTCTCCCAGGAGCCGCCCACCCGCGCAAAGCTGAATATGACCTATCTTCTCCCCGGGGAACGGTCGGCCCGCGTGGCGCTGGAGGGCACGGATGTACCCTCTTCCACCCTGGAGAGCACCACGCTGGAAAGCGGTGTGACCGTGCTCCTGCCGGGCCAGACGCCCCTGCTCATGGTAGGGGATGAGCAGCTTCCCGGCGCCACATTGAGTCCCGTAGCGGAATCCGACCAGCCGGATGTCTTCATCTCCTCCATGGGCTTTGCCGCAGACGGATGCTACCACATCCGCTTTGCTCAGAGTGAGAAGGTCTCCTCCGCCGATGCGTCAGAATACGCCGATCAACCGGTTTTCAGCGTTGAATACTACCTCTATGACCCGGAGGCCCCCAACCGCTGGCCCAGCCAGGGCGTGGGGGACGCAGTGTGGACCGCTGTGGAGGGGGGCTGGGATGTGTGCCTGCCCAGTCTGACAGAGGATACCCTGCCATATCTGAATCTTCTGGCGCTCCGCACCCACTACTCTGTGGCCGGTGGACGGATTGAGGGAAACTGGGAGGTCACTGTCCCTGTGGAGGCCGTGGAACAGCGGACCGCCGTTCCGGCGGAGATACTGGTATTCCCCTATACCCGGAACGGGGAACTGCCCTACGGCCGGGATTGGGATGCCCAACTGGGCCGGGTGACCGTCTCTCCCCTCAGCATCTGCACCGACTTCTCCACACCCGATGGGCAGGAATACCCCTGTCAGCTCACCGGCTCAGAGCTGTCCCTCACCGTCTCGCTCTCCGACGGTACGACCCTCACCCCTGCCTACTGCGACGAGGTATGGAGCCAGCGGGTGGGCTGGGTGATGTGGGAGTTCGATGAGCCCATTGATCTGTCGCTGGTGGAATCGGTAACCCTCAACGGAGAGACCATCCCGCTGACATAACAGGACAAGAGCCCCGCGGACTGGCTGCCGCGGGGCTCTTGCTATTTTACAGGCTCTTCTCCAGATTGGCCTTGATGGCCCGGAGGAACTCCAGGGAGGTGACGCCCTTGGCGGGGGTCTCGCCCTCCCACAGGCCCACCAGGTCCTTGGTCATCACGCCGCCCTCGATGGTGGCGATGGTGGCGGCCTCCAGCTTGTCGGCGAAGGTCATCAGGTCGGCGTTGCCGTCCAGCTCGCCCCGCTTGCGGAGGGCGCCGGACCAGGCGAAGAGGGTGGCCACCGGGTTGGTGGAGGTCTCCTCCCCCTTCAGGTACTTGTAGTAGTGGCGGGTGACGGTGCCGTGGGCGGCCTCGTACTCGTACTTGCCGTCGGGGCTCACCAGCACGGAGGTCATCATGGCCAGGGAACCGAAGGCGGTGGACACCATGTCGCTCATCACGTCGCCGTCGTAGTTCTTGCAGGCCCAGATGAAGCCGCCCTTGGAGCGGACAACCCGAGCCACCGCGTCGTCGATGAGGGTGTAGAAGTAGGTGATGCCCAGTTCCTCGAACTTGGCCTTGTACTCGGCGTCGTAGATCTCCTGGAAGATGTCCTTGAAGGTGTGGTCGTACTTCTTGGAGATGGTGTCCTTGGTGGCGAACCACAGGTCCTGCTTGGTGTCGATGGCGTACTGGAAGCAGGAGCGGGCAAAGGAGGAGATGGAGCTGTCCTTGTTGTACTGCCCCTGGAGCACGCCGGCGCACTCGAAGTCGTACACCGTCTGGCGGAACTGCTCCTTGCCGCTCTCGTCGGTGAACACCAGCTCAGCCTTGCCGGGGCCGGGCACCCGGTACTCAGTGCCCTTATACACATCGCCGTAGGCGTGACGGGCAATGGTGATGGGCTCCTTCCAGGTCTTGACCACGGGGGAAATGCCCTTGACCATGATGGGGGCGCGGAACACGGTGCCGTCCAGGATGGCGCGGATGGTGCCGTTGGGGGACTTCCACATCTCGGTGAGCTTGTACTCCTCCACCCGCTGGGCGTTGGGGGTGATGGTGGCGCACTTGACGGCCACGCCGTACTTCTTGGTGGCCTCGGCGGAGTCGATGGTCACCTGGTCCCTGGTCTTCTCCCGCTCGGGCAGGCCCAGGTCGTAATACTCGGTCTTCAGGTCAATATAGGGCAGCAGCAGCTCGTCCTTGATCTGCTGCCACAGGACGCGGGTCATCTCGTCCCCGTCCATCTCCACCAGAGGGGTGGTCATCTTGATTTTCTCCATCAGGCTTCACTCCTTTACCGCGATACCGCGTTTGAGACATTATATCCTTTTTTCCCCCTCTTCGCAAGGTAGAACCGCAAAAGTCTTTCCCCGCCGTCCCCCGCTGCCGCCTTGATTTTCCATGCTGTTTGCTATATAATGTAATATCTTATTGCGCGGATTTTTGCCGCAGAGGAGTACACAACCATGGAAAAAACCTACATTCCCCAGGGCTATGCCCCCTGTCTCAACCTGTACGATACCCAGAAGGCCATCGCCATCCTCAAGCGCCTGTTTGAGGACACGCTGGGCGGCGCGCTCCATCTGCGCCGTGTGTCCGCCCCCCTGTTCGTGGAGGCCAGCACCGGCCTGAACGACGACCTCAACGGCGTGGAGCGGCCCGTGTCCTTTGACATCCCCGCCGCCGGACGGGACGCCCAGGTGGTCCACTCCCTGGCCAAATGGAAGCGCATGGCCCTGTACCGCTACCAGTTCTCCGTGGGCGAGGGCCTGTACACCGACATGAACGCCATCCGCCGGGACGAGCAGCCCGACAACCTCCACTCGGTCTATGTGGACCAGTGGGACTGGGAGAAGGTCATCGCCCCCCGGGACCGGACGGTGGAGTACCTCCAGGCCACGGTGCGCACCATTGTGGCCTGCCTGTGCAAGACCCAGTCCACCCTCCGCTCCATGTTCCCCCAGCTCACCGCCCTGCCCCTCATCAGCCCTGATGTGTGCTTTGTCACCACCCAGGAGCTGGAGGACCGCTGGCCCGACCTGACCCCCAAGGAGCGGGAGGACGCCTGGGTGAAGGACCACCCCACCACCTTCCTTATGGGCATCGGCGGCGCGCTGAAGTCGGGCAAGCCCCACGACGGCCGCGCCCCCGACTACGACGACTGGTCCCTCAACGGCGACATTCTGGTGTGGAACCCGGTGCTGGAGCGGGCCTTTGAGGTGTCCTCCATGGGTATCCGGGTCTCCCCCGAGTCCCTGGACAAGCAGCTCACCATCGCCGGGTGCGACGACCGGCGGAACCTGCCCTTCCACAAGATGCTGCTGGAGGGCAAGCTGCCCCTCACCATCGGCGGCGGCATCGGCCAGTCCCGCCTGTGCATGCTGCTGCTGGGCAAGGCCCACATCGGCGAGGTCCAGGCCAGCGTGTGGGACGACGAGACCATCCATGCCTGTGAGAACGCCGGCGTTATTCTTCTCTAACCCTCTCTTCCGGCAGAGATTATCAAAGGAGCGGTACTATGCTTTTCTCTCACTATGACCGGTATCAGTATGTCCGCAGCCCCCTGGTGGAGGTCATCTGCCAGCTGCGGTTCCCCGCCATTCTCTCCATCGGCGCCAAGGCCCCGGTGGACTTCCAGGAGGCCATCCGGCAGGAGTTCCCCAGATTCAACAAGGCCCAGGAGCGCCCGGCGCCCAGGATGACCCTGGTGGACGGCGCGCCCAAGCTGGTGCAGCCCGAGCCCATCACCAACTACAACTTTATCTCCGAGGACGGCCTGTGGAAGCTGAATCTGACCCAGAACTTCATCGCCCTGTCCACCCTGCGCTACCAGCGCTGGGAGGACTTCGCCCAGCGGCTGGACCGTCCCCTGGCCCAGTTCATCCAGATCTACCACCCCACCTTCTTTGAGCGGGTGGGCCTGCGGTACGTCAACGCCTTCTCCCGCCGTGCTCTGGGCCTGGAGGGCACCCCCTGGTCCGACCTGATCCAGCCCGCCTTTCTGGGCGTCATGGCCGAGCCCGACGTGGACGAGTCCAAGATCGGCAAGTGCTCCCTGGAGGTAAACATGTCCCTGGAGGAGAACCGCCAGATGAAGGTCCACGCCGGCCCCGGCCTTCTGGGCGGCGCCAAGAAGGACCCGGAGGTCAAGTTCATCCTGGACGGCGACTTCTCCGTCACCGGGAACACCGCCCCCGACCAGGTGGCCTCCGGCCTGGAGGACCTGCACTACCACGCGGTGCGCCTCTTCCGGGGCGCCCTCACCTCCGAGCTCCACACCGCCATGGGCGCTCAGCCCCTGGTCTGAGTTTCTCCCCGCTCTTCCCGCCCGCCGGTATCACGCCGGCGGGCATTTTTTATCTTTTCTTTTGATCCAATGTTAAAACATAGTTTCTTTCCAAATTGACATTTATGACAAAAATGGTTCTCCCTCAATTTTCTGATTGACAAAACCGGTTAGCTTGTGTAAACTTCCATATGTTAGATAAAGCTAACCGATTATTTTCAGGAAGCACACCGCTTCTTTTCTTTTTGCCCGTGAGTTAGCTTACGCTAATATTCGAAAGGAGACTCCCTCTGCCATGATGATCAACGGACGGCTCATCGGGATTGTACCCGAGAGCAAGCGGTATATCGCGGGAAACGTGGCCTTCCAGTGGCTGGGTATGGCCAGCAACGCGGCCATGATCTTTTCCTTCGCCTGGGTGCTTCAGTGCCTGCTCAGCGATAGCCTGCCCTCCTGGGGCCTGCCAGCTGCCACAGGTGTGGTGGTGCTGACCGCAGTGGTGCGGTGGCTGTGCGCCGTGGGGGCGGGCCGGATGAGCTTCCGGGCCTCCAAGGCGGTGAAGCAGGCGCTCCGCCGCAGGATCTACGAAAAGCTTCTGCGTCTGGGCCCGGCCTACAGCCAGAAGTGTTCCACCGCCGAGGCGGTGCAGCTGTCCACCGAGGGCGTGGAGCAGCTGGAGACCTACTTCGGCGGCTACCTGCCCCAGTTCTTTTACAGCATGCTGGCCCCCGTCACCCTGTTCCTGCTGCTCGCCCCGGTGAGCCTGAAGGCGGCTGCGGCCCTGCTGGTGTGTGTGCCCCTCATCCCCATGGCCATCGCCGCGGTGCAGACCATTGCCAAGCGGCTGCTGGGCAAATACTGGGGCCAGTACGCCGCCCTGGGGGACACCTTCCTGGAGAACCTCCAGGGCCTGACCACCCTGAAGATCTACCAGGCCGACCAGGCCCGCCACGAGGAGATGAACAAGGAGGCCGAGTCCTTCCGCCGCATCACCATGAAGGTGCTCACCATGCAGCTCAACTCCATCACCATCATGGACCTGGTGGCCTACGGCGGCGCGGCCCTGGGCATCGCCCTGGCCGTGGTGGAGCTGTGGACCCGCAAGGTGGGCTTTGCCGGGTGCTTTGCCATCCTGCTGCTCTCCGCCGAGTTCTTCCTGCCCATGCGGCAGCTGGGTTCCTTCTTCCACGTGGCCATGAACGGCATGGCCGCCAGCGACCGGATCTTCGCCCTGCTGGACCTGCCGGAGGAGACCTCCGGCACGGTGGAGGATGCCCCAAAGGGCGGCCTACGCTGCCGTGGGCTCCGCTTCTCCTATGAGGCGGACCGCGAGGTGCTCCACGGGCTGGATATGGAGTTCCCGCCCAACAGCTGCACCGCCATTGTGGGCGAGAGCGGCTGCGGCAAGAGCACTGTGGCCGCCATCCTCTCCGGTCGCCTGCACGGGTACGCCGGCGAGGTGACCCTGGGCGGCGCGAATTTGAACACCCTGTCCAGCGAGGCCCTCACCAAGGCGGTGACCTACGTGGGCTTTAACAGCTGGATTTTCCGGGGCACCGTCCGGGAGAACCTGCGGATGGCCAGGCCCGACGCCAGCGACAGCGACCTGTGGACCGCCCTGGAGCGGGCCAATCTGGCCGGCTTCCTCCGCAGCGAGGGCGGCCTGGACCTGGCCCTGGAGAGCCAGGGCGCCAACCTGTCCGGCGGACAGCGGCAGCGGCTGGCCCTGGCCCGGGCCCTGCTCCACGACAGCCCGGTGTACATCTTTGACGAGGCCACCTCCAACATCGACCCGGACAGCGAGAACGACATCATGGAGCAGATCAGGCTCCTGAGCCGGGAGAAGACGGTGGTACTTATCACCCACCGGCTGGCCAACGTCACCGCCGCCCACCGCATCTACGTCATGGACGGCGGACGGCTGGCGGGCGTGGGCACCCACGCCGCCCTGCTCTCCCAGGGCGGACACTACAAGGACCTGTGGGAGAGCCAGCAGGCGTTGGAGAACATCGGAATATACGAAGAGGAGGAAGCGGTATGACCCCGAAAAACACAAACCGGAGCGGCCTGGGCATTATGGCCCGGCTGATTGTACTGGTGGGGCCGCTGCTGCCCTTTATGGTGCTGGCCGTGGCCCTGGGCGTGGCCGGGTTCCTGTGCGCCACCGCCATCACCGTGCTGGGCGGCTGGGCCATGCTGGATGTGCTGGGGCTGGAGGCCCCCATGTCCTTCATCCTGCTGTTCCACTTCCTGGTGCTGGCTGCCGTGCTGCGGGGCTTCCTGCGGTACGGCGAGCAGGCCTGCAACCACTTCATCGCCTTCAAGCTGCTGGCCCTGGTGCGGGACAAGGTCTTCGGCGCCCTGCGCCGCCTGTGCCCCGCCAAGCTGGAGGGCAGGGACCGGGGCGACCTGATCGCCCTCATCACCTCGGACATCGAGCTGCTGGAGGTCTTTTACGCCCACACCATCTCCCCCGCCGCCATCGCCCTCATCATGTCGGTGCTCATGGCGGTGTTCATCGGCTCCTTCCACCCCCTGCTGGGTGTGGTGGCCGCCATGGCCTATGTGACTGTCGGGCTGGTGCTTCCCTTCCTCATCTCTCGGAGCACCAGGGACGCGGGGAGGCAGTTCCGGGCCGGTGCGGGGGCACTCAGCGGCTTTGTGCTGGACAGCCTGCGGGGTCTGCGTGAAATCCTCCAGTACCGCCGGGGCACGCAGCGCCTGGAGGAGCTGGACCAGCGGACCGCTGCCCTCTCGGACACCGAGCAGAAGCTGAAGGACGCCGCCGCCCACGGCATGGCTCTGACCAACACGGTGATCCTCTTTTTCGACCTGGCCATGCTCCTGACTGCCGCCCTGCTGTTCCAGGCCGGGCTGGTGGGTTTTGACGGGGTGCTCATCCCCCTGGTGGCCCTCATGAGCTCCTTCGGCCCGGTGGTGGCCCTGGCCAACCTGGGCAGCACCCTCCAGAACACCCTGGCGGCCGGCGGCCGGGTGCTGGACCTGCTGGACGAGGCCCCCCTGGTGGAGGAGGTGGAAGGCAAGACCCCTGTGTCCTTCTCCGGCGGCAGCTGTGAGCAAATTTCCTTCTCCTATGGTGATGAGACCATCCTCTCCGACCTGAGTCTTGACGTGAAGAAGGGGGAGATTCTGGGCATCATCGGCCCCAGCGGCAGCGGAAAATCCACCCTGCTGCGGCTGCTCATGCGGTTCCGGGACGTGAACCGGGGTTCTGTGAAGCTGTCCAATACCGATGTGAAGGATATCAACACCGCCGATCTGCGGCGGATGGAGGCCCTGGTGACCCAGGACACCCACCTGTTCCACGACAGCATCGCCAACAACCTGCGCATCGCCAAACCGGACGCCACCCGGGAGGAGCTGGAGGACGCCTGCCGCAAGGCGTCGGTCCACGACTTCATCCTCTCTCTGCCCAAGGGATACGACACCCCGGTGGGTGAGCTGGGAGACACCCTGTCCGGCGGCGAGCGGCAGCGGCTGGGTCTGGCCCGTGCCTTTCTCCACGGCGCGCCCCTGCTGCTGCTGGACGAGCCCACCAGCAACCTGGACAGCCTGAACGAGGCGGTGATCCTCAAGGCTCTGAAAGAGGAGCAGGGAAACCGGACCGTGGTGCTGGTGTCCCACCGGGCGTCCACCATGGGCATCGCCCACCGGGTGTGCCGGGTGGCCAACGGGAGGCTGAGCTGATGGGCGTTGACATTGAGGCCAAGCGGCAGCGGGAAAAGGCCATGGTAAACGAGATGATCGCCCTCTACTGCCGGAAGAAGCACGGCACGCGAAGCGGCCTTTGTCCCGACTGCGCCGCTCTGGCGGCCTACGCCCAGCAGCGGAGCGACCGCTGCCCCTTTATGGAGACCAAGACCTTCTGCTCCAACTGCAAAGTCCACTGCTACAGGTCGGAGATGCGGGAGAAGATCCGGGACGTAATGCGCTTTTCCGGGCCCCGGATGCTCTTGGTCCACCCCGTGGCCGCCATCCGACACGCGATGGAGGCCAGACGGGAAAAACGACGACTGGAGGAACTGGCGTGAAAAAGGTTCTGTACATCATTCTGGGCTGTATCGGCCTGGGCCTGGGCGCCCTGGGGGCGGCCCTGCCCCTGCTGCCCGCATTTCCCTTTCTGATGCTCTCCGCCTTCTGCTTTGCCCGCAGCTCGGAGAAGCTCCACAACTGGTTCACCTCCACCAGGCTCTACAAGAACAATCTGGAGAGTTTTGTCCGGGGCAAGGGCATGACCCGGTCCACCAAGCTGCGGATCATGGCGGTGGTCACCCTGACCATGGCCTTCGGCTTTGCCATGATGGGCCGGGTGCCGGTGGGCCGGATCATCCTGGCCATCGTGTGGGTGTGCCACATCCTGTACTTCATCTTCGGCATCCCCACCATCCCCGCCGTCCAGGCCGTGGAGGACCGGGACGAGGACCTGTGGCAGGACGAGGACGCCGCCGCGTAACGGGACGTTTTGTCCCTGACAGCCCGGCATTGGGAAATTCGGTTGAGAATCCTTCCCATTTTTCCTACTGTTTTATATGGTTTTCCGATTGACTTCTTTTGTGGTCCTCCTTATACTTTTTATGAGATAAAATTGGGCGGCCCGAAGATTGCTGCACGCCGCCCCAGATAAAAAAGGAGCGATTGCTATGGGTACCATTCAGCTGGCCGAGCACCTCTACTCTGTGGGTGTGCTGAATCCCGGCCTGCGCATTTTCGACATCATCATGCCCGCCCCCTACGGCACCAGCTACAACGCCTATCTGCTCACCGGCGAGAAGAACGTGCTGGTGGAGACCGTCCACGCCGACTACTGGGACGAGTACCGCTCCAACATCGAGCAGGTGCTCCCTCTGGAGAAGATCGACTATCTGGTCATGAACCACAACGAGCCCGACCACTCGGGCAGCGTAGCCAAGCTGCTGGCGGCCTGCCCCAACCTGACCATTCTGTGCACTGCCGCCGGCAAGAAGCACCTGGCGGACATCACCAACAACGCCGCCCTGCCCTGCCGGGTGGTGAAGCAGGGCGACAGCGTGGACCTGGGCGGCGGCCGCACCCTGGAGTTCATGCCCTCGGCCATGCTCCACTGGGCCGACTCCATGTTCAGCTGGTGCCCCCAGGACAAGGTACTCTTTACCTGCGACTTCCTGGGCGCCCACTACTGCGAGCCCACTATGCTGGACCGCAACATCCACGACCAGAAGGCCTATCTGGATATGGTGGCCCACTACTACAACTGCATCTTCGGGCCCTTCAAGCCCCACGTGCTGGCCGGCCTGGACAAGATCGAGCCTCTCAACCCCGCCATCGTCTGCCCCAGCCACGGCCCCTGCCTGACCGACCGCATCGGCGAGATCGAAGGCCTCTACCGCCAGTGGAGCACCCCTGCCGCCAAGTCTGAGAAGATGGCCGCCGTGCTCTACTGCTCCGCCTACGGCTGCACCGCCACGCTGGCCAACACCGCCGCCGCCGCCCTCCGGGAGGCCGGCCTGCGGGTGGAGCTGCGGGATGTGAGCACCACGCCTCTGAGCGAGAGCGCCGCCCTGGCCAATGAGTGCGACCTGCTGGCCGTGGGCGCGCCCACCATCAACCGGGACGCTCCCAAGCCCATCTGGGACGTGCTCACCTCCATCGACGCCATCAACTGCGCCAAGAAGCCCGCCTTTGTGTTCGGCTCCTACGGCTGGAGCGGCGAGGGCCCCGAGATGCTGCGCACCCGTCTGGCCCAGCTGCGCTTCAGCGTGCCCGACACCGCCTTCCGCTGCACCTTCACCCCCTCCCAGGCCGACCTGGACGCCGTGACCGCCCTGGCCAAGGAGGCCGCCGCCAAGCTGGGCTGAGCCTTCTTCCCTTCAGAACAAAAACAACGACCGGAACTGCCGCGGCGGTTCCGGTCGTTCTTTTCCTCAGAGCAGAAAACGCCGCCGGCAAATGCCGGCGGCGTTTGAATCGTGTGATTAACCCAGCAGGTTCTTCTCGGTGGAGGGGTCGAAGAGGTGCACCAGCGCCTCGGGGAAGGTGAAGTCCACCTCGGTGCCGAAGGGGATACCGGCCCGGTGCTGGGCGGGCAGGTCGGTGGAGGGGATGCGGAGCACGACCTCCTTCTCGCCGGCCACCACGTGCAGGTGGACCTCGCTGCCCATCATCTCGGACACGTCCACATGGGCGGTGACGGTGCCCTCACCGGCGGAGGGCTTCAGGATCAGGTGCTCGGGACGGCAGCCCAGGATCACGTCCATGGAGCCCAGGCCCTTGGCGGCCAGCCCCTCCTGGATGTTCTTGGCCAGGTTGACCCGGGTGCCGGCATAGTCCACATAGTAGCCGTTGCCGTCCTTGATCAGCTTGGCGTCAAAGAAGTTCATCTGAGGCGTGCCGATGAAGCCGGCCACGAACACGTTGGCGGGGTGATCGAAGACCTGCTGAGGCGTGCCGATCTGCTGGATGTAACCGTCCTTCATGATGACGATACGGTCGCCCAGGGTCATAGCCTCGGTCTGGTCGTGGGTAACATAGATGAAGGTGGTGTCGATGCGCTGGCGGAGTTTGATGATCTCGGCGCGCATCTGGTTGCGCAGCTTGGCGTCCAGGTTGGACAGAGGCTCGTCCATCAGGAACACCTGGGGCTCACGGACGATGGCGCGGCCGATGGCCACACGCTGGCGCTGGCCGCCGGACAGAGCCTTGGGCTTACGCTCCAGGTACTGGGTGATGTCCAGGATCTCAGCGGCCTCACGGACGCGGCGGTCGATCTCGTCCTTGGGCATCTTGCGCAGCTTGAGGGCGAAGGCCATATTTTCGTACACGGTCATGTGGGGATAGAGCGCGTAGTTCTGGAAGACCATGGCGATATCGCGGTCCTTGGGCTCCACGTCGTTGACGCGGCGGTCGCCGATGTACAGATCGCCCTCGGAGATATCCTCCAGACCGGCGATCATACGCAGGGTGGTGGACTTGCCGCAGCCGGAGGGGCCGACCAGGACGATGAATTCCTTGTCCGCGATCTCCAGGTTGAAGTCGTGGACTGCCACCACGTTCTTGTCGTAGATCTTCTTCACGTTCTTCAGGCTCAAAGTTGCCATGTACACAGGCCGTGACTGCAATGCCTCCGCAAATACAGCCTTGCATTCGGGGGGCGAAACCCCGCATGCTTTACGACAGGTCTCCACACTGCCGCACCGCCGGCCCGGCGGATTTTGGTCTCCTCCTTTTTTACGGGGAGACGGGCCTATATTAAATTAAATATTTAAAATTGGAGTAGCCCCGCCTCGCCTGATTAAATATGCAGGCCTCATTCCGGCCTGATCGTAGATAGTTTAGCACAAAAATTTCTGACAGGCAATCTCGATAAAACGGCCAAATTTTTTGGCTTGTTTTTGGGCATAATACCATTTCTGTCCTTTTTGTCTCCGCCTGAAAGCCACCTTCCCTTGACAGCGGCCCGGTTCTCTGGTATCCTGACAGTGCGCTATATGACTGACGGAAGTGGGTTGACCACATGGAGTATAGCGGACATGAGCCGACCGTCTGGGCACGCTGCGCTTTCGCGCGGTGTGCCCTTTTTGCATCCCCAAAACAGGAAAACCGACTTTAAGGAGGCGCGGTTACAGATGAAAACCGATATTGAGATCGCCCAGGCGTGCACCATGCTGCCCATCACCCAGGTGGCGGAGGAGCTGGGCGTCAGCCAGGAGATCCTGGAGCCCTACGGCCGCTACAAGGCCAAGCTGGACCCGGCGGCCCTCAGCGCCCTGCCCCGGAAGGGGCGGCTGATCCTGGTCACCGCCATCAACCCCACCCCCGCCGGCGAGGGCAAGACCACCACCAGCGTGGGTCTGGCCGACGCGCTCCACCGGCTGGGCAAGAAGGCCGTGCTGGCCCTGCGGGAGCCCTCCCTGGGCCCGGTGTTCGGCATCAAGGGCGGCGCTGCCGGCGGCGGCTATGCCCAGGTGGTGCCCATGGAGGACATCAACCTCCACTTCACCGGCGATTTCCACGCCATCGGCGCGGCCAACAACCTGCTCTCCGCCATGCTGGACAACCACATCCAGCAGGGCAACGCCCTGGACATCGACGTGCGCAAGATCACCTGGAAGCGCTGTGTGGACATGAACGACCGCCAGCTGCGCAACATCGTCTGCGGTCTGGGCGGCAAGGTCAACGGCGTGCCCCGTGAGGACGGGTTCGACATCACCGTGGCCAGCGAGGTCATGGCGGTGCTCTGCCTGGCCACCGGCCTGAAGGACCTGAAGGGGCGGCTGGGCCGCATGGTGGTGGCCTACACCCGGGACGACAGGCCCGTCACCGCCCACGACCTGAAGGCGGACGGCGCCATGACCGCCCTGCTGAAGGACGCCATCAAGCCCAACCTGGTCCAGACCCTGGAGCACACCCCCGCCCTCATCCACGGCGGTCCCTTTGCCAACATCGCCCACGGCTGTAACTCCATCACCGCCACCGACGCCGCCCTCCGGCTGGGCGACTACACGGTGACCGAGGCCGGCTTCGGCGCCGACCTGGGCGCTGAGAAGTTCCTGGACATCAAGTGCCGCTACGGCGGCCTGACCCCCTCCGCCGTGGTGGTGGTGGCCACGGTCCGGGCCCTGAAGCACCACGGCGGCGCGGCCAAGAACGAGCTGGGCACTGAGAACCTGTCCGCCCTGGAAAAGGGCCTGCCCAACCTGCTCCAGCACGTTGAGAACATCACCCAGGTGTACGGCCTGCCCTGCGTGGTGGCCATCAACCGCTTCCCCACCGACACTGAGGCCGAGCTGGCCCTGGTGGAGGAGAAGTGCAAGGCTCTGGGCGTCAACGTGGCCCTCAGCGAGGTGTGGGCCAAGGGCGGCGAAGGCGGCGAGGCGCTGGCCAGGGAGGTCATGCGCCTGTGCGAGACCCCCGCCGACTTCCGCTTCTGCTACGACACGGACAGCTCCATCGAGGAGAAGCTGGACGCCATCGCCCGCAAGATCTACCGGGCCGACGGCGTGGACCTGACCTCCAACGCCCGCAAGCAGCTCAAGCAGCTCACCAGTCTTGGCTACGACAAGCTGCCCATCTGCATGGCCAAGACTCAGTACTCCTTCTCTGACGACGCCGCCCTGCTGGGCGCGCCCCGCGGCTTCCGCATCACTGTGCGCAACCTGAAGGTGGCCGCCGGCGCCGGCTTCCTGGTGGCCCTCACCGGGGACATCATGACCATGCCTGGGCTGCCCAAGGTCCCCGCCGCCGAGAACATCGACGTGGACGAGAACGGAAAGATCACCGGCCTGTTCTGAGCAGGCATGGTCATGCCGCCGCAAGTGCGGCGTACAAGTGTTTTGCCTCCGGCAAAACCTTGCCGCAGGGCGGATTCACTCCGCCCGAGGATGTTCACTCCGGGGTCCCCGCCGGGCGTAAGCACGGTGGGGTCCATGCCCGGGCTGCCCAAGGTCCCTGCCGCTGAGAACATCGACGTGGACGAGAACGGAAAGATCACCGGCCTGTTCTGAGCAGGCATGGTCATGCCGCCGCAAGTGCGGCGTACAAGCGTTTTGCCTCCGGCAAAACCTTGCCGCAGGGCGGATTCACTCCGCCCGAGGATGTTCAGTCCGGGGTCCCCGCCGGGCGTAAGCACGGTGGGGTCCATGCCCGGGCTGCCCAAGGTCCCTGCCGCCGAGAACATCGACGTAGACGAGAACGGAAAGATCACCGGCCTGTTCTGAGCCATATCCACATTATATAAAGAGAGCCGTCCGCTGTATGCGGACGGCTCTCTTTTGCTCAGTTTCAGCCCTTTCTGGCCCGGTCGGCCTGAATGAGGCGCTTGATGGCCTCCACGCCCACCCGGACGGCGGAGGACACGTCGTGGCTCTCGTCCTGGGGCAGGCCGGCGGCGTCCCGCTCCTGGTTCCAGATGACGTGGAAGGCGGAGCCGCACCGCACCCCCAGGGCGGAGGCGCAGCAGAACAGGGCCGCGGACTCCATCTCGGAGGCCAGGACGCCCAGCCGCTTCCATGCCTCCCACTTGGCCTGGAGCTCATAGGACACGGGCATACGGCCGGGGTCGTGCTGGCCGTAGAAGGAGTCCTTGCACTGGACCACACCGGCGTGCCACACGTGGCCCAGGTCCCTGGCGGAGTCCACCAGCGCGGTGAGCACCTCATAGTCGGCCACGGCGGGGAACTCGATGGGGGCATACTCCCGGCTGGCGCCCTCGTGGCGGATGGCGCCGGTGGCGATGACCACGTCGCCGGCCTTCACGTCCAGCTTGATGCCTCCGCAGGTGCCCACCCGGACAAAGGTGTCGGCGCCGATCTTGGTCAGCTCCTCCATGGCGATGACGGCGGAGGGGCCGCCGATGCCGGTGGAGCAGACCGAAACCTTCTCCCCCAGCAGGGTCCCGGTATAGGTGGTGTACTCCCGGTTGGACTGGATCTTCACCGGGTTGTCGAAATAGGAGGCAATGATCTCGCAGCGGCCCGGATCGCCGGGCAGCAGCACATACCGGCCCACGTCCCCGGCCTTGCACTGGATGTGGAACTGCAGTTCATGTTCGTGCATATTGCTCACCTCATAATATTATTTCTGTCTTTTTTTATTCATTATAGCTGCTCTTCCTCCCTCTCTGCAACCCCAGTTGTCTATTTTCCCGCCCGGCCTGCTCCGCTCTTTTTCGTGTCTGTCAGGTAAATTTCCCCTTTTTTCAACCAAAATGCCTGCTCGCCCTTTACGGCTGGCCTGAATTGCGCTAATATGATGGTAGTTACCCGCCGTTTACGCGGCGTGTGTCCTGTGCCATGTTATACAACATGTAAAGTAAATAGGAGAGAGTGTGTGTGAAGATTCTCATTGTAGGCGACGGAAAGGTGGGCTTCACCCTGGCGGAACACCTGTCCCGTGAGGACCACGACGTCACCATCATCGACACCCGGGACGATGCCCTGAAGCGGGCCTCCGACGCGCTGGATGTCATGTGCGTCAAGGGCAACGGCGCTTCCATTGCCACCCTGCGGGAGGCGGGCGCGGAAAGCGCCGACATCCTCATCGCCGCCACCAACCTGGACGAGATCAACATGATCTGCTGCCTCACCGCCAAGCGCCTGGGCACCAAGTACACCATCGCCCGGGTGCGCAACGTGGAGTACGCCGTGGAGCTGCCCACGCTGAAGAAGGTGGTGGGCATCGACATGGTCATCAACCCGGAGAACGCCACCGCCGTGGAGATCGCCCGGCTGCTCCGGTTCCCCTCCGCGGCCAACCTGGAGACCTTCTACCGGGGCCGGGTGGAACTCATCGGCTTCCGGGTCCAGGCGGACGACTTCATCTGCGGCCACCCCCTGTCCGAGCTCAGCCGCCAGGTCAAGGCCCTGCCCATCCTGTTCTGCGCCGCGGAGCGGGGCGACCAGAGCATCATCCCCGACGGCTCCTACGTCCCCACCGCAGGCGACAAGCTCTACCTCATCGGCCAGCCCGCCGGCATGACCCAGTTCTTCAAGCTGCTGGGCCGGTACGCACCCAAGATCAAGGATGTGTTTGTGGTGGGCGGCGGGCGTATCTCCCACTACCTCACCACCCTGATGGAGGGCATGGGCCTCCACGTCAAGGTGGTGGAGCGGAACATGGACCGCTGCCGGGAGCTGAGCGAGCTGCTCCCCCACACCATGATCATCTGCGGCGACGGTACGGACCAGGAGCTGCTGGAGTCGGAAAATGTGGCCTCCGCCGACGCCTTTGTGGCCCTCACCGACCGGGACGAGGACAACCTGATCATCTCCCTCTACGCCATGCAGCGGGGCATCTCCAAGGTGGTGGCCAAGTCCAACCGCCAGAACTACGCCGGCATCGCCCGGGCCGTGGGCCTGGACAGCGTCATCTCCCCCAAGCTCATCACCGCCAACCAGATCCTCCAGGTGGTGCGGGGTATGGAGAACTCCAAGGGCAGCGTGATGACCGCCCTGTACCGCATCGCCGAGGGCAAGGTGGAGGCCATGGAGTTTGTGGTCAACCAGACCACCCGCCACCTGAGCACCCCTCTGAAGGACCTGCGGCTGAAAAAGGGCATCCTCATCGCGGTCATCATCCATCAGGGCCGCATCATCATCCCTGAGGGCTCCACCCGTATGGAGCAGGGGGACACGGTCATCATCGTGTCCCGGGACGAGGGCATTCTGGACGTCAACGACATCTTCGACGAATCTCTGCTGGATGCCGGCGTCATAGGGGGAACGGGGCTGTGAATTTCAAGCTGGTCTTCCGCATCACCGGCAGGACCCTCCTGGTGGAGGCCTGCTGCATGCTGCTGCCCCTGCTGGTATCCCTGATCTATAGGGAGTCCCCCCTGCCCTTCCTTTTCACCATCGCCATTCTGCTGGCGGTGGGCGGTATTTTATCCGCCCTCCCCGCCTCCAACCACTTCTTCCCCCGGGAGGGCTTTTTCGCCGTGGGCCTGATCTGGGTGCTCATCTCCGCCTTCGGCGCCCTGCCCTTCTGGTTCTCGGGGTACTTCCCCAGCTATGTGGACTGCCTGTTTGAGGCGGCCTCCGGCTTTACCACCACCGGCGCGTCCATCCTCCCGGTGGTGGAGAATCTGCCCAGGGGCATCCTGTTCTGGCGCTCCTTTACCCACTGGCTGGGCGGCATGGGCGTGCTCATCCTCACCATCGCCCTGATGCCCTCCCTGGGCAGCCGCACCCTCCACCTGATGAAGGCGGAGAGCCCCGGCCCCGTGGTGAGCAAGCTGGTACCCAAGACCAGCCAGTCCTCCAAGATCCTCTACGGCATCTACTGCGGCCTGACCGCCATCCAGATCCTCTGCCTCCGCCTCACCGGTATGGCGTGGTACGACTGCATTGTCAACGCCTTCGCCGTGGCCGGTACGGGCGGCTTCTCGGTGCGCAACACCTCCATCGGCGCCTATGGCAACCCCGCCGCTGAGGTCGTCATCACCATTTTCATGCTGCTCTTCTCCATCAACTTCACGCTCTACTTCCTCATCCTGTGCGGAAAGATCCGCCAGGCCCTCCACAGCGATGAGTTCCGGTTCTTCCTGGGCGTGGTGGCAGTGAGCATCCTGCTGATCACGGGCAACCTGTGGTTCACCCAGGGGTATTTCACCTCCCTGGGGGATACGGTGCGGGCCGCCGCCTTCCAGGTGTCCTCCATCATCTCCACCACCGGCTTCTCCAGTGTGGACTTTAACCTGTGGCCGGAGTTCTCCCGCTTCCTGATGGTCATTCTCATGTTCATCGGCGCCTGCGCCGGCTCCACCGGCGGCGCGCTGAAGTGTTCCCGGGTGCTGGTGCTCTTCAAGTGCATCCGCCGCGAGATCAACCAGGTCATCCACCCCCGCTCCGTCAACGTGGTCAAGCTGGACGGCAAGGTGGTGCCCGAGGACACCCTGCGCTCTATCCTGCTGTTCTTTGCCGCGTACATGCTGATTGTCCTGACCGCCGGGCTGGTGGTTGCCCTGGACAATTTCTCCTTCGGCACCACCTTTACCGCTGTGGTCTCCTGCATCGGCAACGTGGGCCCCGGCCTGGAGACTGTGGGGCCCATGGGCAACTACTCCGCCTTCTCCGCCCTGTCCAAACTGGTGCTCACCCTGTGCATGATCATCGGCCGGCTGGAGCTGCTCCCCATCCTGGTTCTGTTCAGCAAGAGCGCCTGGAGCCGGTCCTGAGCGCTCCATCCCAGCAGATCGATCTCCGGAGGTAACGCCATGAAAACCACCAAGGAGCTGATCCGGAAGACCGCCCGGGAGCTCTTCAACGCGCGGGGATACCGGGCCGTATCCATGCGCAACATCGCCGACGCCCTGGACATCAGCGTGGGCAACCTGACCTACCACTACCCCCAGAAGGAGCTGCTCATGGAGGCCATTATGGACGACGAGCTGGACACCCTGCCCGCCGCCCCCGTCCCGGGGCTGCCCGGCCTGAACCGGCTGCTGGAGCGGATGCTGGAGTCCTTCCTGGAGACGCCCTTCTACTTCAACGACCCGGCGCTGTACAGCTCTGTCCCCTCTCTTCAGTCGCGGCATGTCGCCAATGTGATGGAGCTGTTCAACATCCTGCGGGACGCCATTGGGAGCTGCACCGGGCTGGGCCTGTTCGTGCCCGAGCTGTCCGGCCCCCTGCTGGATCAGATAACCTGCCTGCTCATGCTCAGCCACACCGGCTGGGCCCAGCACAACGCCACCTGGCCCTCATCGCATGGTATCTCCGTATCGGAGATGCTGGCGGCCCAGTGGGCCGTCCTGATGCCCTATCTCACCCCTGCCGGCAGGGCGGAATACGCCACCCTGGGACGTATTCCGGCGGAATGAGCCCTGTATTACGGACAAAAAAGCCTGGGGCAGTTCACAGTTGTGAACTGCCCCAGGCTTTTTTTATGCTGCTTAGTTCTCTTCCACGTAGTCGCCGTTCTGGATGCGCTCGTAGAGGGTCTTGAGCATGTCCAGGTAGGTGGGGGTCTCGGACAGGGTGGCGCCGGAGACCGCGTCGGGGGTCTGCCAGTAGCCCTCGTCGTTCTGGGTCATGCCGCCGTCGGCATAGTAGTCGTAGTCAAAGCCGTTCTCCAGCACAAAGTCCTTGATGGCCTGCATGTTGCCGGGGAAGGTGATGGGGCTGGGCCAGAAGTCGGTGCCGTGGCCGTTGGTCTCCTTGGCGGTAATCTGGTAGGTCATGGCCACGTTCTCATCGTCGGCGCTGGTGACGCTCTGGGCGCTCTTGAGGATGTAGGCAGGCTGGGCGGAGGCGTCCACGTACCACTTGCCGCCCTCCTCGGTGGCCACATAGTCGTTCATCTTCACGGTCTGGCCGTCGATGTCGGCGGAGTAGACCACAGCAACCTCACAGGCGGGGTCGCTGCCCAGCTCTCCGGTCCACACCACGTCGCCGATCTGGATGTACTTGGCAAAGTTACAAGTGGTGTCGCCGGAGGTGAAGGTGACCAGACCGTCCTCACCCAGGGCGGAGATCACCGCCTCGTCGGTCATGTTGCCCCAGCCGGCAGCGGCGCCGTTGTCGTCCCAGGGGAGCATGGGCTCATAGAACTGCACGGCATAGGCCTGGTTGTTGTCCAGGTCCCAGTAGAGGGTGGCCTTAATGACGCAGTCCTGGGCAGAGGTCACGTCCTTGGTGTAGATGCCGTAGGTGGTGGCGCTGACGATCTTGCGGTCGCTGGGGATCTCCACAGGCTCGGCGCCGGTGGGATAGGAGGCCGTCTCCCCGCCCTCGTCGCCGCTCTCGGCCTCAAAGGGATTGGCCTCCGGGTCCAGGGCGTTGAGCACGGCGGCGCGGCAGCCGTCGCTGGTGTAGGTGGCGCCGGACACGCCGTCGATCTCGGCGCCGTTGGCCGCCACCACCTGCTCCGCCAGCGTCTCCAGGGCGGCGCCGCCCACATCGGGGGTCTCGTCGGGACCGTCAAAGCTGGCGGCGGTGATGACGCCGTTCTCCACGGTCAGGGTGGCGGTGATGACGCCGCCGAAGCCCTGGCCCTTGCCGGTCAGGGTCTCGCTCTGGGCGGCGGAGCTGCTGGCGGAGGGCTGGGTGCTCTCCTCGGTCGCAGGCGTGCTGCAGGCCGCAGTGCTCAGCAGCAGCGCGGCGGCGGCACAGGCAGAAATCCATTTCTTATTCATAATAGAATGCCCCTTTCATTCATCTAGTACTATCGTACTAATTTGTGGCAATCATATCACGCCAATCTGGTTTCTGCAAGGGCTCTTTTCCCTGGAAATTTTCTAAAATTTCAATTTTTCAGCACTTTATCATTGAAAACATGTAATTTTCTTTTTTTCCGCCCTGCTTTTTGTCAAAATTTTATCTAAGTTGTGAGATTCCACAGTTTTTTACCCATTTTTGACCACTCCTTTTTATTTTTTACGCAAACGATCTGTCTCCCGCTCTGTCATTTTTCCTGTTTTATAAGCCCCCGGTTCTGTTTGGGCAAAATCATCATAATTTTTATCATGCATCCTTATAAATTTATTGATTTTATCGAAAGCGCACTGACCGCCCTCTGTTTTTGTAAAGAACTCCTTGCAAAATGAGATGATTATGGTAATATTAAGGTGCCATCAGCAAAGGGAAGGCTGAGCCTAACGGTGTTTTCTCTCGCTTAAGTAAAATATTATTTTTTCTTCAGTCTTCCTATTATGTAAAGGAGTGGGAAATTTGGACGTACAGAATCTCTTCTGGCTGGGCCTGCTGGGCGCTGCCATAGCGCTGCTCTTCGCCGTCTTTCAGGCTCGGAAGGTGCTCCGCTTCTCCGAGGGCACCGATCTGATGAAGAAGATCGCCGCCTCCATCCGCAAGGGCGCCAACGCCTACCTGAAGCGGCAGTACACCACCGTGGCCAAGATCTTCATCGTGGTGTTTGTCATCCTGCTGGTCCTGCGCTGGTTCAACCTGCTGGACAACTGGTTCATCCCCTTTGCCTTCCTCACCGGCGGCATCTACTCCGCCCTGGCCGGCTTCATCGGCATGAAGATCGCCACCAGCTCCAATGCCCGCACCGCCAACGCCGCCCACGAGAGCCTGAACCGTGGCCTGAACGTGGCCTTCTCCTCCGGCGCGGTCATGGGCTTCACCGTGGTGGGCCTGGGCCTGTTTGATATCTCCGTCTGGTTCCACATCCTGAAGTATATCGCCCACTTTGAGGCCGCTCAGATCGCCTCCACCATGGTCATGTTCGGCATGGGCGCCTCCTTTATGGCCCTGTTCGCCCGTGTGGGCGGCGGCATCTTCACCAAGGCCGCCGACGTGGGCGCCGACCTGGTGGGCAAGGTTGAGGCCGGCATCCCTGAGGACGACCCCCGCAACCCCGCCACCATCGCCGACAACGTGGGCGACAATGTGGGCGATGTGGCCGGCATGGGCGCCGACCTGTACGAGTCCTACGTGGGCTCCATCCTGGCCACCTTTGCCCTGGGTGCCGCCGCCTATGCCGGCGGCAACCTGACCTGGAACGCCATGCTGCTGCCCCTGCTGGTGGCCGTTGTGGGCGTGGTGTGTTCGGTCATCGGCTCCTTCCTGGTCCGCACCAAGGAGAACGCCGACCAGCGCTCCCTGCTGGCCACCCTCCGCAAGGGTACCTATACCGCCGCCATCCTGGCCGCCGTGGTGGCCGCCCCCCTCACCTACTGGCTCATGGGCTCCTGGGGCCCCTACATCGCCATTCTGGCGGGCCTGGTGGGCGGCTGCGCCATCGGCTACTTCACCGAGTACTACACCTCCGACACCTATAAGCCCACTCAGAACCTGGCCGACTCCACCGAGACCGGCGCCGCCACCACCATCATCGGCGGCATCTCCCTGGGCATGAAGTCCACCGCCGCCCCCATCATCATCATCTCCATCGCCGTCATCGTGGCCTTCCTGGCCGCCGGCGGCACCCTGGCCACTAACAGCCCCGACTACGCCGCCCTGTTCAGCAAGGGCCTGTACGGCATCGGCATCGCCGCCGTGGGCATGCTGTCCACCCTGGGCATCACCCTGGCCACCGACGCCTACGGCCCTGTGGCCGACAACGCCGGCGGCATCGCCGAGATGAGCGGCCTGGGCGCTGAGGTCCGCACCCGCACCGACGCCCTGGACTCCCTGGGCAACACCACCGCCGCCACCGGCAAGGGCTTTGCCATCGGCTCCGCCGCCCTCACCGCCCTGGCCCTGCTGGTCAGCTATGTGGATGTGGTCAACGTAAAGCTGTCCACCATGGGCAATGGCCGGGTGCTGGACCTTTCCCTCACCAACCCCGCCGTGCTGGTGGGCATCTTCATCGGCGCCATGCTGACCTTCGTGTTCGCCGCCCTCACCATGAGCGGCGTGCAGCGGGCCGCCCAGTCCATCGTGGTGGAGGTCCGCCGCCAGTTCAGAGAGATCGCCGGCATCATGGAGGGTAAGGCCGACCCGGACTATGCCTCCTGCGTGGACCTGTGCACCCGGGGCGCTCTGCATGAGATGGTGGCCCCCTCCCTTCTGGCCATCGTGGTGCCCGTTGTCACCGGTCTGATCCTGGGCGCTGAGGCCGTTGTGGGCCTGCTGGGCGGCATCACCGTCACCGGTTTCGTGGTGGCCGTGTTCATGTCCAACGCCGGCGGCGCCTGGGACAACGCCAAGAAGTACATCGAGGGCGGCACCCACGGCGGCAAGGGCTCTGACTGCCACAAGGCCGCCGTCATCGGCGACACCGTGGGCGACCCCTTCAAGGACACTTCCGGCCCCTCCCTCAACATCCTCATCAAGCTCTGCTCCACCGTGTCCATCGTGTTCTCCGGCCTGATCGTCAAGTTCTCCATCTTCGGATAACCCACCCATATAAAAAGAGCGCCTGCTGTGCAGGCGCTCTTTTTTTGCGTTTTTCTGTTCAGCTCTTGTTCTTCTTCACCCGGATGATGACCCAGGCGACGCCTGCCACCAGCAGCACGGCCACCACCACGTCGGCAATCATCAGCCCGGTCTCCCAGGGTGCGGCGGTGTAGGAGATGATGGTGCCGGGTACGATGCCGTTCATGGCATTGGAGTGTACCACGGTATAGAGAATGTCGTGGCAGGACTCGCGGAGGTTGTTCAGCGCCGTGGGGCTGGAGGTGTCCTCCAACCCCTTCATGGCGTCGGTGGACAGAATCAGGTCGGTGCCTGCGGCAATGGCCTGGTCGGGATACATGTACTCATACAGGTCGAAGTCGGTGATAGCCAGGCCCTCAAAGCCCCACTCGTCCCGGAGTACGGTCTGCATCAGGGCCTCCGAGCCGCCGGCCCAGGTGGCGCCCAGCCGGTTGTAGGAGCTCATCACCGCCGTACAGCCCGCCATCTCCTGCTGGGACATGGTGCCAAGCTCGTCGGAGATATAGTTCACGGTCTGGGCCGCATTCTTCACGGTGTACTCAAAGGGCTTGAGGTAGATCTCCCGCATGGCCTGCTCGTTGACCCAGGAGCTGACGCCGTTGTTGACCCGGTTGGTCTCCTGGTCGTTGACGGCAAAGTGCTTGATGGTGCAGTAGACGCCCTTGCTGCCGGCGCCTGACACGGTGGCCGCCCCCATCACACCGGAGAGGAATGGGTCCTCGGAGTAGTACTCGAAGTTGCGGCCGCCGAAGGGGCTGCGGTGGATATTCATGGCCGGGGCGTACCAGCCGGTGACACCGTTGTCAATGGCCTCGTTGCCCACCATCACGCCCATCCGGTAGGCCAGGTCGGCGTTCCAGGTGGAGGCGATGACCACCTCGGAGGGGTAGGAGGTGCAGCTGAGAGAGGTCATGTAGGAGTTGATGCCGGCAGGGCCGTCGTAGTCCTCCGTGGCAGGCTTGCCGATGGAGGACATCTCCACGGTGGCGTACATGCCGTTGAGCACCAGCTTGACCATGTCCTTCTCCTCCATCTGGTCCAGCAGCAGGTCCCAGGAGGGGTCGTCGTAGGGCAGGCCCCGCAGGTCGATGAGGGACAGGCCGTTGTCCGCGCCGGTGGTGGGCTTCTCCGCCTCCGGGTCCTGGTGGTCGGCGGCCTTATAGGCCTGGTAGCCCTCGATGACCGCGTCGCTGGCCGTCAGGTCCGCGCCGGTGGGCGCGGTGGGGAAGGTGTCGGCGAAGTCGGAGCGGCTCATGTTCAGGGCACAGCCCTCGGTGGGGGTGTCGGTGAACATGGCGGACACATCGTCAAACTGGTTGGTGACGGCGGCGTGGTCGGAGGCCCGGTGGTCGTCGCCGCTGAACACGGTGCGGGAGGACAGGGTGTAGGAGATGGGCTCACAGCCCTCTTTAACATTGTGGGAATCGGTCTGGAGGGTGATGAGATACTCGCCCTCATCCAGCACATAGGCCTTCTCGGTCTTGTAGTCGTAGGAGGCCATGTCCTCCACGGCCAGGGTCAGGGTGACGGTCTCGCTTTCGCCAGGCTGGAGCAGGCCGGTCTTGGCAAAGGCCCCCAGCACCACGCTGGACTTCTCAATGCCCCGGTCGGCATAGTAGGGGGCGGAGTAGTAGAGCTCCACCACGTCCTTGCCCGCCAGGTCGCCGGTATTGGTGACGGTCACGTCCACGGTGATGTTGCCGTCCACGCCGCCCAGCTCCTGGTTGGTGACGGTCCAGTCGAAGGTGGTGTAGCTCAGGCCGTAGCCGAAGGGGTAGACAACGGCCTGGTCGTAGTCGATGAAGCCCTCCACGGCGGCGGTCTCGTAGTACCGGTAGCCCACGTAGATGCCCTCTTCGTACTGGACGAAGGTGCCCACGCCGCTGGCGTTGGAGGCGCTGATATTCTCGTACTGGTAGTGGCCGAAGTTGACGAAAGTGGGGTCCTGGGTGAAGTCGGCGGGGTAGATGTCCGCGGTCCGGCCGGAGGGGTTCACTGTGCCGGAGAGCA
The DNA here is from genome assembly GCF_040096055.1 of Pseudoflavonifractor intestinihominis. Taxonomy (NCBI): domain Bacteria; kingdom Bacillati; phylum Bacillota; class Clostridia; order Eubacteriales; family Oscillospiraceae; genus Pseudoflavonifractor; species Pseudoflavonifractor intestinihominis. Next base: position 57,144 of record NZ_JBBMFK010000007.1, on the reverse strand, counting down.
CCTCGCCCACGGCGTTGAAGCCGGTCTGCCCGGGGGAACCAACCCACAGAATGGCGTCCACATTCTCATCGTCCTCCAGAATGCCCAGCTCCATGGAGGTGGAAGCGTTGATGAGGACGATGACCTTGTCAAAGTGCTCCTCCGCCAGGGCCAGCATGTCCTTCTCGTCCTGGTTGAGCTCCAGCTGGTGCTGGCCGTTCGTATAGTTGTCGTCCCAGCCCTCCATGTCCTGGGTCAGGTCGCCGCCCTCGCCGCCGCCCCGGCCGATGACCACAATGGCGGCGTCGCCGTAGGCCGAGAAGCTGGAGACCGCGTCGGCGGTGTAGTTCTCCACCGGCATCTCGCCGATGTAGTAGGAGGAATCCTCCGGCTTGTCCATGGCGATGACGCCCTTGGGGTGATCGTAGACCCGACTGGCGCCCAGAGCGGTGGTCTCCTCCTTATAGGCGGCGTAGCCGCTGAGGATGGAGTAGACCGTGTCGTTGATCTCATACCCGGCCTGCTCCAGACCGGTGCGCAGATCCACCACAGTGCTCAGATCCACGGAGCCGGAGCCGGAGCCGCCGTACACCGGGTCAGCGGCGTCACGGCCCAGCAGGGTCACCTTGGCGGGGGTGGCCAGGGGCAGGGCGCCGTTGTTCTTCAGCAGCACGATGCCCTCGCTCTCTATCTCCTCCACCAGGGCGTCGGCCGCCGCCTGCATGTCCTCAGTGGACTGGTAGTCCAGGGTGTAATACTCGCTCTCCCAGTCCTCGGAGCCCTCGGTCTTGGTGATGATGATATCGCCGCCGCCCAGATACAGGTCCACATAGCCCTTGAAGATACTGGTCAGGATATTCACCGCTACCGCCAGCACCAGGGCCAGGACCACGGTCCAGATGGCGGTGAATTTTTTGTTGCTCATTTTCTTTTTTACGCGTTTTTCTTGCATAAATTGTGCTTTCCTCCTTTTTGTGAAAGCCTTTAGGGCATAAAAAGAGCAGAGGGAGGCGGCGGAACCGCTCCCCTCTGCTCTTATTTCTGCAAGTCCGGTTCAGGCGGGGCAGCCGTTCAAAGAAAATCTTTGAACTTTTTGGGTAAGGATATTACCCCTCAGCCGACACAGGCTGAGTCTCGGGCTCAGTCAACGGCGGCACACAGTACTTCTCGGTACGCTCGTCCTGAATGATGCCGGACCAGTTCATACCGAAGCCGAAGTCATAGGTGTTGCCGGCGGCATCCACATGGCACTCCATGTCCCGGGGCACGTCCTCCAGCTGGGCCTCAACTGTCTCCATGTTGGCGGGCATCTGCATGGGCAGCAGTGCAGTGGGCTCCACCTTACCGGTGACGATATCCAGGAAATACTCGTTGTCAATGGCAAAGCCCATCAGGATTGCGTCCACTTTATCCTCAAACTCAGAGAATATCATGGGATTCTGAGCATTAATTGCCACAATGACAGGTGCATCAGCAGGCATATTCTCAGCGGCATATAGAATGGCATCCAGATCGGAGGCATTATTGATTTGAGCGCTCTCACCGTAGTAGGAACGGTTCTCCTTAACCAGCGAAGTGACCACGCCGTAGGTGGTATCCACCTTCTGCTCAATCATGTCGCCCGCAATAGATTCCGTGCGGACGCTGGCGGAGTTAGCGGTATAGGGGCCGTACTGGAGGGAGCGCGGGACGTACTTTCCGGTCTCATTGTCATAGCCTCTGGTGGTATTTTCGGGACTGTTGACCATAACCAGCGCATAGTCACAGGCCGCCAACTCACTGGTAGAAGCGCGGACAATATCCTCCTCAGTATAGGTGGGGTTGCCGTTTTTATCCGCCGGGCCGGAGGGATCTTTTACAGTATCAGTGACAACAGTAAAGTAACGATCGGCCACACTCTGCTCCACGGGCAAGCTCCAAGCACCGGAGCTGTACTGGAGAGGAATGTACACAGTGGGGAGTTCTTCGCTCTCAGAAGCCTTGATGACATTATTCTTATTCTTCAGCATCACGATAGACTTGAGCTGGCTCTCACGGGCCGCCTCGGCTGCCTCCTCACTATTGGATATTTCCCGGGATTCGGCTACATCCAGATAGGGGTAGTCAAACAGATTGGCGTGGAACTCCAGCTTCAGGATTCTGCGGGCAGATTCGCGGAAACGGGCGTCTGCAGCTTCCTCCCCCATCTCTTCCACACCCAGCTGATATGCGTCCAGAATAGGGTCAATTGCATTCACTCCGCCAAACTGGTCTATACCGGCCTTGATAGCCTTGTACGCCCGCTCACCCTTAGTCAGATCTTCGACACCCCAGGGCTTGGCCTTGACAAACGCGGTGGGATCATTCAAGTCAAAGAGGACACCCCAGTCAGTGCAGATAACGCCATCGAAACCATAAGAACGCAGCAGCTGAACCTTGTACTCGCTGAAAGCGCTGCCCACCAGCTCACCCAGAGACCCATCATCACTCCAGGCGATGGAGTAGGAGGTCATGACTGCGCCGGTCTCACCAGTCAGGCTGTCCAGATTCATTCCGCCGTCAATAAAAGGAATCAGAGCGGTCTCAAAGCCATTTCCGGGATAGACGGCATACTTTCCACAATCGTCATGGGATTCACGGCCGGATTCACCGGAACCGTCGCCCGGGAAATGTTTGATCATGGTAACGACACTGTCATTGCCCCAGCCGAGGTCATTTCCGTCCTCATCATAGGTAGACTGGAGGCCGCTGATAGCTGCTTTACTCATATCGCGGGACAGGGCGGGGTCTTCGCCGAAGGTACCGTCGCCACTGGCGATCCGACGCCAACGGGGATCGGCAGTCAGGTCGACCTGGGGCCCAAGCAGCGTGGTAACCGCCTGAGCGCTGTACTGACGGCCCTGCATCTGATATATGGACTGGACATAATCAGGATCAAAAGTGGCGGCCAGAGTCAAAGGGCCGGCCCAGCCGGACAGGGAGATGCTGTTGGAGCTAACGTTTACCGGGATACCATAGTCCAGGCTCTCCGCGTACGCCTGCACATTGTTGTTCCAAGTGGCTTGGATACCGACATCGTAGCCAGCGGAAGCGAAGTTCTGCATATTGCGGATATGCTGCTCCTCCATCATAGCTTTAAAGCTGTTCCCATTGGTGTCAAACGCATCGCTACCGTCCTGCGCAAAACTGTACATGGAGGAGAAAAACATCAGGCCCTGAACCATTTCCATGGGGATTTCGCTTGTCAGAGCCTCTGCCCGCGCGTCGTCATCTTGCCGCCAGTCCTCATAGGCGTCCAGCTGGCCGTTCTTATTCAGGTCCTTGAAGGCATAGCCGTCCACCTGAATCAGGCTGACACCCGAGTCGGGGGAGTAGCCCAGGGTCTCTCCATCGGTATTGGTGACCTTCATCCAGCCGTCGTCGGTCTTCTCCTCAGACCACTTCACCTCGCCGGAGCCCAGTTCCTCAGGAGTGACGGGGTACTCCAAGCCAGTGGTCTGGCTGGCTTCGGGAGCTCCACTGCCGCTGGGGGCCGGGCTACCGTTTCCGGTGGGTGTATCCTGGGTGCAGCCGCTCACCGCGCCCAGCAGCATGGTGCCCGCAAGAAGGACAGCCGCCGCTTTCTTCGCGTACTCTTTCATTCTTGTTCTCCTTTCCAATCAGTCAAATTCCATCTCTCCGGGGCGGGGGCACCTCCCGGGATGTTATGCGCTTCCGCCGCCCGCCTCAGCTTCCGTGACTGCACTATAGCACGACCGACATCCGGAATTCCAGCAAATCACACAGACTGTCATTCCCACCACACAAACTGCACATTCCAAGGGGCGACATTTATTTATTTTTTATTTATAATAACATATGAGAACGGGCACGGTGTGCACAGCACAGGTTAGAAACCGTTCTGCGGCCTATCCCCCCAGATTTTGCCTTCATCCGCACAGATGCAGTCTGTGCTATAATACTGGCAAAGTACGGGGAACTGCCGCAGTCAATGAGGAGTGTGGAGAGACGTGGAGAGAAAGATGATGAGGAGCGTGGCCGTGGTGGAGGACAGCCCGGCGGAGGCGGAGGCCCTGCGCAGGCACTTCGCCCGCTACACCGAGGAGCGGGGCGTACCCTTCAAGGTGACCTATTTTACCAGCGGCGAGGAATTTCTGAGCAAATACCGCCCCATCTATGACCTGGTGCTCATGGACATCGGCCTGCCCAAAATGACCGGTATGGAGGCCGCCGCCCGGCTGCGGGAGCTGGACAAGTCGGTGACGCTGATCTTTGTCACCAACATGGCCCAGTTTGCCGTCAAGGGCTATGAGGTGGACGCCTTTGACTTTGTGGTCAAGCCGGTGAGCTACTCCAACTTCGCCCTCAAGCTCCAGCGGGCCCTCAACAAGCTCAACAGCCGGCGGGACACCGAGGTGGTCATCTCCCTCTCGGATCAGATCCTCCGCCTGTCCGCCTCCCGCATCAAGTACATCGAGATCTCCGGCCACAATATGGTCTACCACACCACCGACGGCCCCATCCACGCCTACGGCAACCTGAAAGACGCCGAGGCCACTCTCAACAGCCCCATGTTCGTGCGGTGCAACAACTGTTATCTGGTGAACCTGAACTATGTCCAGGCCATCCGGGGCTACACCGCCGTTGTGGACGGGGACGAGCTGCAGATCAGCCGTCCCCGGCGGAAGGCCTTTGTTCAGGCCCTCAACGACTATCTGGGCGGTGGAATATGATGTTTCAGCTGACCAATCTCTTTCTCTATAAGCTGGTCTTTACTGCGGCTCTCCTCATCGCCGAGGCGCTGTTTCTCTTCCGGCAGAAAAAGCGCTCAAAATTCCCCCTGCGCATGCTCCTCGGCATGGCCGCCATGTTCCTGCTGGTGGCCGTATTCCCCATTCTCAGCTATACCGCCCTGTACAGTTCCCTCATGTTCTCCCTGTTCTTTCTGCTGTCCATCCTGCTGTCCAAGTTCTGCTACGACATCAGCTGGCGCGCCTGCCTGTTCTGCACCGCGGCGGGGTACACCATCCAGCACCTGGCCTCGGTGTGCTACGACCTGGCCACCACCCTGGGCGGCTTTGAGCACGCCGCCCAGTTCTACAGCGACAGCACTGTGGACATCAGCCCCTTCTCCGCCCTCATCTTTGTAGAGGTCTACGCCCTGGTGTACTGGTGCCTGTACCAGATCTTCGGCCGGAGGCTGAAAAAGGACGAGGTCATCACCATCAAAAGCCCAGCCCTGCTGGCTCTGCTGGTGCTCATCCTGCTGGTGGAGATCATCCTCAACGCCTTTGTGGTCTACCGCAAGTATGAGAGCCTGGACCTGGTGTACTACCTTTCCGGCTCCCTGACCAACATCATCTGCAGTATCTCGGTGCTGGTCCTCCAGTTCAGCCTGCTGCTCAGCAAGTCTCTGGAGGATGAGCTGGAGGTAGTCAACCAGATGCGGCGCCAGGAGCAGAAGCAGTATCAGATCTCCAAGGACACCATTGACCTCATCAACATGAAGTGCCACGACATGAAGCACCAGATCCACAACATCAGCAAGCAGGCCGCCATCGACCCCGCCGCCCTGCGGGAGATGGAGGAGACTATCTCCATCTACGACTCCATCGTCAAGACGGGCAACCAGGCCCTGGACATCATCTTGGCTGAAAAGAGCCTGTACTGCCAGAAAAACGGTATTTTTATCAGCTATATGGCCGACGGGGCCAAACTGGGCTTCATGAGCGACCCGGACATCTACTCCCTCTTCGGCAACATACTGGACAACGCCATCCAGACCGTGATCCAGCTGGAGCAGGACAAGCGGGTCATCGGCGTCACCATCCGGGCCGAGGGGGAGCTGCTGTCCATCAACTCCCACAACTACTACAGCGGCGACGTCCACATGGAGCACGGCCTGCCCGTCACCAGCAAGACGGACAAGAATTATCACGGCTTCGGCGTGAAGAGCATGGTGATGATCGTGGAGAAATACGGCGGCAGCATCTCCTTTGACGCCCGGGACCAGATCTTCAACCTGAACATTCTTCTGCCGCTCTCCGGCGGCGGCCAGGCCGTCTGAGCCGGAGACCAGGGAGGTCCCGCCATGAAAAATCTGACAAGAGAAAAGATCAGCAGGCTGCGCCGTACCCTGCTGCCCATTATGGCCCTGCTGCTGGCCCTATCCTGCACCCTGACTGCCGGCATGTACGCCAACGCCTCCACTCTCAACAGCCTGTTCGGCAGAGGCGCACGGACGGTCAAGCCCCTGGAACAGGCGGAGGCGCTGGACGCGGACTACTACACCCAGGCGTACAGCTCCAAGTCCGAGTCCCTGGCCGCCGCCCAGGAGTTGTCCGCAGAGATCAGCGACGAGGGGATCGTGCTGCTGAAAAACGACGGCCTTCTCCCGCTGTCGGACAGCGCCGCCCTCTCTCCCTTTGGGCTGCGGTACTGCCGGCCCTTTTACGGCGGCAGCGGCTCCTCCGCCATCGGCGACGACGGGGCCCACACAATCAGCCCCGCCCAGGGGCTGCGCACCATCTTTTCCTCCCTCAACACTGCCCTGGAGGAGCGGCTCTTTCAGGCCGCCGGGGCCTCCGAGGAGATCGAGGAGAATCCCAGCCTGACCGCCGCCACGCCGCTCCAGGCCCCCGGAAAATGGACCATTCTCTACGAGTTCTCCCCCGACGTCTACACGGATCTGGCGGACACCTGCGCCGGCACGGTGGGCGTGGTGTTTCTGGGCCGCCAGACCGGCGAGGACTGTGACGCCTCCGTCTCGGTCTACGATGACGGCACGCCCCATATGCTGGCCGTCACCACTGCCGAGCAGGCCCTCATCTCCTTTGCCAAGGCCAACTGCGATGGGGTCGTGGTGGTGCTGGCCTCCTCCTCGCCCATGGAGGTATCGGAACTGGAAAACGACCCCGGCGTTGACGCCATCGTCTGGCTGGGCGGCGCGGGCAGCACGGGCTATGGCTCCCTGGCCCGGGTCCTCTCCGGCCAGGTGAATCCCTCCGGGCGGCTGCCCGACCTGTGGGCCGCTGATTTCAAGCGGTCTCCCACTTTCGCCAACCAGGACGACGGCTCCGACGCCTTTGTCTACACCAACGCCGACACCACTCTGGTCAACCGGGACAGCTGGGAGGAGCATGCAGGCGCCCCCTTCCGGGAGTATGAGGAGGGCATCTATCTGGGCTACCGGTACTATGAGACTGCCTGGGATACCGGTTTTCTGGGGGACTATTATGACCCTGTCTCCGGCGTGCTCTACCCCTTTGGCTACGGCCTGAGCTACACCTCCTTTTCCCAGGAGATCATGAACTTCTCCGACCGTGGCGAGGATATCTCCCTCACCGTCCGGGTGACCAACACGGGCACAAACTATGCCGGGAAAGAGGTGGTCCAGGTCTATTTCACCCCGCCCTACACCGATTTGGACCGGGAATACGCCGTTGAGAAGTCCACCGCTGCGCTGGTCCAGTTCGCCAAGACAGATCTGCTGGCCCCGGGGGAGTATCAGGATGTCTCCCTCTCTTTCTCCAAGGAGGACATAGCCTCCTACTGTTATACCCGGGACAACGGCGACGGCTCCACCGGCTGCTACATGCTGGAGGCGGGGACGTACGTCATCTCCATCCGGGCCAACTCCCACGACGTGCTGGACAGCCGGACCACCGCAGTGCCAGGCACCATCTGGTATGACAATAGCAACCCCCGCCAGTCCGAGCTGGACGCCCAGGCAGAGCTGAACGACAGCGGGGACCCCCTGTCTCTCCCCAGCAGCGGCGGACAGGCCGCGGTCAACCAGTTTGAGCAGCTCAACGCCTACATGTCCGATCCGGCTGTCAGCGGCGCGGTATGCCTCTCCCGGGCCGACTGGGCCGGGACCCAGCCCACCGCGCCCACGGACGCCGACCGCGCCGCCTCCGATACGGTCAGAGCCTGGATCACCGCCGCAGACACCACCAAGCCGGACTCTGCCGGCAGCGGGGAACACGAGACGGGTTCCGCTCCCATCTCAGGGGCGGAAAACGGCCTGGTGCTGGCCGACCTGCGGGGCAAGCGGTACTGGGACCCTATGTGGACGCTGCTGCTGGACCAGCTCACCTATGACGACCCGGAGGCGCTGCGGCTGTGCCTCTTCCAGGCCGCCTACGGCACCGGCGCTCTCCCCGCTATCGGCAAGCCGGAGTCGGTGGAACACGACGGCCCTCAGGGGCTCACCCTGGCCGACGTCAACGGCCAGAACTGGATCAAGGGCGTGTGCGGCTACCCCGCCGCGCCGGTGATGGCCGCCGCCTGGAATCCGGAGCTGATGTATGATTTCGGCTATATGGTGGGCCAGGAGGCCCTGCTCTCCGGCATCAACGGCTGGTATGCCCCCGGGCTGAATATCCGCCGCACCCCCTTTGGCGGCCGCTCCTCCGAGTATTTCAGCGAAGATCCTCTGCTCTCCGGCATGCTGGGGGCGCGGGTCATCTCGGGCGCAGGGGACGCGGGTCTGAGCTGCGCGGCGAAGCATTTTGTCCTCATGGACACGGAGGCCCACAAGAATCCCCATACCTGCGTCTGGCTCACCGAACAGGCCCTGCGGGAGATCTATCTGCGGCCCTATGAGATCGCCCTCAAGACATCCCGCAAGACCATCCGCTACATTGGCGAGAAGGACGGCGTCACCCGCACCCGCACCATGCGGGCCGGCGACTTTCTCATGGCGGGGGACTGCGCCGTGGGCGCCCTGTGGTCGGCCGCCAACCCCGCCCTGCTCACCGGCGTGGTCCGGGGGGAGTGGGGCTTTCAGGGTACCATTCTCTCCGATATGCACCTGAGCGGCAGCGACAGCCAGGTGGACCGGCTCCTCCGGGCCGGGTGCGACCTGCTCATGTCCACTTCCTCCGGCACGGCACTCAATCTGTCCGACAGCCAGTCTCCCGACAGCCAGCTGCTGCTGCGCAGAGCGGTGAGAGACCTGTGCTACACCCTGGTCAACTCCAATCTCATGCAGGGCGCCGCGCCCGGGTCCCTCATTCAGTCTGCTCCCGCCCCCTGGGAGCTGTGTCTGATGGCGTTCGACTGCGCCGTCGCCCTCGCCCTGCTGGCCATGGGCGGCCTGCTCATCTGGACGGTCTGGTATGCCCACAAACGGCTTTAACTGGCAGTCCTTCCCATTCTGGACGGACTGCCAGTATTTCATTTCCGGTTCATTCCGCGTTTTAGACAAGTTGAGCCCATCGTTTTTGTGTATAAAGTTGAAAACCTCCCGGAGAGATTGACATTTTTCATACTTTATGCTACTCTTTGGCCGAGTTAAGTTCCATATAGGTGTGTTACTGGCAACAGGCACTAACCTTCTGCTATTGCATACATGTTAACGTGATATGTAATAGTTGTCGGTTAGTGCTTTTTTCGCGTAGAGCGGCCGGCAGGAACAAATCGCACTATGTGATCAGGAGGTAGCACAATGAGGGAAAAATTCTTCGGCGTACTGCAGCGGGTGGGCAGGTCCTTTATGCTCCCCATCGCCATCCTGCCGGTGGCAGGACTGCTGCTGGGCCTGGGCAGCTCGTTCACCAACGAGACCACCCTGGCCACCTACAATCTGCTGGGGGTCATGGGCCCCGGCACCGTCCCCTACTTCATCTTCTCGGTTCTGAGCAAGTGCGGCGGCGTTATCTTTGATAACCTGCCCCTCATCTTCGCCATCGGCGTGGCCATCGGCATGGCACGGCAGGAAAAGGAAGTGGCCGCCCTGGCCGCCGCAGTCTCCTTCCTGGTGATGCACTCGGCCATCTCCGCCATGATCACCCTGACCGGCGGCACAGAAAACCTGCTGGAGGGCTCCACCGCCTCGGTGCTGGGCATCACCTCCCTCCAGATGGGCGCCTTCGGCGGCATCATCGTGGGCCTGGGCGTGGCCGCCCTCCACAACCGGTTCTACAAGATCCAGATGCCCCAGGTGCTCTCCTTCTTCGGCGGCACCCGGTTCGTGCCCATCATCAGCACCTTGGTCTTTGCCCTGGTGGGCATCCTCATGTTCTTTGTCTGGCAGCCCATTCAGGAGGGCATCAACGCCCTGGGCATGGTGGTGTACAGCTCCGGCTACTTCGGCACCTTCCTGTTCGGCATGATCAAGCGGCTGCTCATCCCCTTCGGCCTGCACCACGTGTTCTACCTGCCCTTCTGGCAGACCGCCGTGGGCGGCACCATGGAGGTGGCGGGCACCGTGGTATCCGGCGCTCAGAACATCTTCTTCGCCCAGCTGGCCGACCCCACTGTCACCCACTTCTCCACCGCGGGCACCTGGTGCTTCACCGGTGAGTTCGTGCTCTACATCTTCGGCTTCCCCGGAGCGGCCCTGGCCATGTACCGCTGCGCCAAGCCGGAACGGAAAAAGCAGGTGGGCGGCCTGCTCCTCTCCGCCGCCCTCACCTCCATCCTCACCGGCATCACCGAGCCCCTGGAGTTCTCCTTCCTCTTTGTGGCCCCCGTACTGTTCGTCATCAGCTCGGTCTTTGCAGGTCTTGCCTACATGCTGTGCCACATCCTCAACATCACCGTGGGCCTCACCTTCTCCGGCGGCTTCATCGACCTGGCCCTGTTCGGTATCCTGCAGGGCAACGAAAAGACCAGCTGGCTGCTGATCATCCCCCTGGGCATCGTCTTCTTCCTGGTGTACTACTTCCTGTTCTCCTTCCTCATCAAGAAGTTCAACTTCAAGACCCCCGGCCGTGAGGAGGGCGATCAGGAGACCAAGCTGTACACCAAGGCTGACTACAACGCCCGGAAGGCCGGCGAGGCCGGCGGCGACCAGGTGTCCGCCGCCATCGCCCAGGGCCTGGGCGGCGCGGCCAACATCAAGGACGTGGACTGCTGTGCCACCCGCCTGCGCTGCACCGTCGTGGACGGCGGCAAGGTGGATCAGGCCATCCTCAAGTCCACCGGCGCGGCCGGCGTGGTCCAGAAGGGCCAGGGCGTCCAGGTGGTGTACGGTCCCCAGGTGAATATCATCAAGGCCAACCTGGAAGACTACCTGCGCAGCGGCGCGGCCCAGCAGGCCGCCCCCGCCGTAGAGGCCGCCCCCGCTGAGTCCTCCGCCCCGGCGGCGCCCGCAGCCCACGGCGCCCTGGTCAAGACCATTGTCATCGGCAGCCCCTTCCACGGGGAGTCCGCCCCCATCACCGCCTCCCCCGACCCGGCCTTTGCCGAGAAGATGATGGGCGACGGCGCCACCGTCATCCCCTGCGAGGGCGTGGTCACCGCCCCCTGCGACGCCACCATCAGCTTTGTCTTTGACACCAACCACGCCATCGGCCTGGAGCTGGAGGACGGCGTGGAGATGCTCATCCACGTGGGCATCAATACCGTGGCCCTCAAGGGTCAGGGCTTCCACGCCCTGGTCAAGGAGGGCGACCAGGTGAAGAAGGGTGACCGCCTGCTGGAGTTCGACCTGGACTTCATCCGGGAGAACGCCACCTCCGTGTCCTCCCCGGTGCTCTTCACCTCCATGGAGGACAACCAGGAGCTGCGGCTGCTGAAGGCCGGCCACGTGGAGCACGGCGAGGATCTGCTGGCCCTGGATATCTACGAGTCCTGATAAAACAAGCGCGTTATCTGTGTAGGAGCGTGAGCGTGTGTACCGCATTACAAAAGTTCTCAACCACAACACCGTCCTGGCCCTGAACCAGGAGGACAACCAGGAGAATCTGGTCATGGGCAAGGGGGTGGGCTTTGGCCGCAAGCCGGGAGAGCGGGTGGATTTTGCCCCCGACGCCACGGTGTACCAGCTCTCCCAGAAGTGCGACCGGGGCAACCCCAGGGACTTGGTCAAGCGCATCGATCCGCTCTACCTCAATATCGCAAACACCATCATTCTGGACGCCAAGAACACCTTCGGCCAGGTGGATACCAGCATCCTCATCCCCATGGCCGACCACATCGCCTTTGCCGCCCAGCGTATCCGGAAAAACGCCCCCATCGGCAACCCCCTGACACCGGACATCAAGGCCCTCTTCCCCGACGAGTTTCAGGTGGCCCGCCGGGGCGGAGACGTGATCTGGGAGCAGACCGGCCTCCGGTTCAGCGACGACGAGCTGGGCTACATCGCCCTGCATATCCACTCCTCCCTGGAGTCCATGCAGGTCTCCCAGGCCATGCAGACCGCGGGCATCATCCGGGCGTGCGTGGACCTGGTCCAGCAGGCCACCGGCGTGAATCTGGACGTCAACTCCCTGTCCTACAACCGGCTGATGAGCCACATCAAATACATGGCCGCCCGGCTCCTGAAGGGCGAGCGGCTGAGCATGGACGTCAACCACATCATGCGGGTGTCCTGCCCCCGGGCCTTTGACATCTCCGAGCAGATCTGCCGCCAGCTGGAGCGCACCCTGGGCCGTCAGGTGGACGAGGCGGAGATCGGCTACCTGGCCATGCATGTGCAGCGCGTGTTCGACACAGAGGGGCGGACCAACTCCGCCGCTCTGAAGCAATAGATGTAATCCCATATGAAATAAAACATAAAAAGGAGTCTTGCTGTTATGAAGAGCTTTACCTATGTCATTCAGGATCCCCTGGGTATCCACGCCCGTCCCGCCGGCCTGCTGGTCAAGGCCGCCAAGGAGTTTGCCGACACCACCATCACCCTGACCAAGGGGGACAAGACCGTGAAGGGCACCCAGCTGATGAAGCTGATGGGCCTGGGCGTCAAGACCGGCGACTCCATCACCGTGGAGGCCGAGGGCCCCTCCGAGGACGCCGCCATTGCCGCTATGGAGCAGTTCTTCAAGACCAATCTGTAAATTGTAAATAGACAGGTTCAGCGTCCCGCCCGCTGTCCCTCCGGGGCGGCGGGCGGTTTTGCTTTCATTTCGGAAAGGAGCACAGCATATGAAGATCTTACAGGGCCAGGGCGTGTCCAAGGGCATCGAACAGGGTACGCTCTGCTTTTATCACCGGGCCAGCGCCGTGGTGGAGCAGCAGCTCGCCCAGGACCCCGCCGCGGAGCGGGCGCGGCTGGAGGCCGCCAGAGCCCAGGCCATGGAGCAGCTGGAGGAGATGGCGGAAAAGGCCCGTGCCCAGGCCGGCGACGACGCCGCCACCCTCTTTGAGACCCACGCCATGTTTTTGGAGGACGAGGACTTCACCGGCGCCATGGACGAGCAGCTGGAGGAGGGGTACACCGCCGAGTACGCCGCTCAGCAGGCCGGGGAGCAGTTTGCCGCCATGCTGGCCGCTATGGACGACCCCTACATGCAGGCCCGGGCCGCCGACGTGCGGGACGTGACCGGCCGGCTGGTGAACATCCTCACCGGTGTGGCCCAGGGTGGCATCGACTCGGAGGTGCCGGTGATCCTGGCCGCCGACGACCTGGCCCCCTCCGAGACCATCCAGCTGGACAAGAGCAAGATCCTGGCCATTGCCACCCGGGGCGGCTCGGGCAACAGCCACACCGCCATTCTGGCCCGCACCATGGGCATCCCCGCCGTGTGCGGCCTGGGCGAGGCTTTGAGCGAGGACCTGGACGGCAAAGAGGCCTACATCGTGGGCGAGACCGGGCAGGTGATTTTGGACCCGGACGGAGAGACCCTGGCCGGCCTGGAGGCCCGGCAGCAGAAGCAGGCCGAGCTGCGGGAGCTGATGCGCAGCATGGTGGGCCAGAAGGACGTGACTCTGGACGGCCGGGAGATGATGGTCTACTGCAACATCGGCTCTCCCGAGGACGTGCCCGCTGTACTCGCCAACGACGGCCAGGGCGTGGGCCTGTTCCGCTCCGAGTTCCTCTACCTGGCCGCCGACGACTACCCCACCGAGGAGGAGCAGTTCCGTGCCTACAAGCAGGTGGCCGCCGCCATGAAGGGCAAGCGGGTGGTCATCCGCACCCTGGACATCGGCGCGGACAAGCAGGTGGACTACTTCCACCTCAACAAGGAGGAGAACCCGGCCATGGGCCTGCGGGCCATCCGCATCTGCCTCAACCGGCCTGAGGTGTTCCGCACCCAGCTGCGCGCCCTCTACCGGGCCAGTGCCTACGGCAAGGTGGCCATCATGTTCCCCATGATTACCAGCGTGTGGGAGGTCAAGGAGTGCCGCGCCATCTGCCAGAAGGTGATGGACGAGCTGAAGGCGGAGGGTATCCCCTTCAACCCGGACACGGAGATCGGCATCATGATCGAGACCCCGGCGGCGGTGTTCATGGCCGAGGAGCTGGCCGGGCTGGTGGACTTCTTCTCCGTGGGCACCAACGACCTGACCCAGTACACCCTGGCCTGCGACCGCCAGTGCAACGACCTGGGCCGGTTCTTTGACCCCCACCACCCCGCTGTGCTGCGGGCCCTGAAGGCCACGGCCGACGCCGCCCACAAGGCGGGCATCTGGGTGGGCATCTGCGGCGAGCTGGGCGCTGACCTGGAGCTGCTGCCCACCTTCCTGGCCATGGGCATTGACGAGCTGAGCGTGAGCCCCTCCGCCGTGCTCCCCCTCCGGGCCGCCATCCGGAAGAGCACCGCCAAGGACTGCGACTTGGACCTGCTCAAGGGCTGATTGCTCTGAATCCATCAAAAATCCCCGCCGGCGCGCTGCGCCGGCGGGGATTTTTTGATTTCAAATTGTATTGTCTTGCGGTGGCATTACTGTTTGTACTTGTCCGGGTTCTTCTTCTGGTCCTTGCCGCGGACCACAATCCAGACCACTCCGGCCACGATCAGCACGCCCACCACCACGTCCAGGGCCACCATCCAGGTCATCCACAGGGGCATGATGTCCACAATAGTGGAGTTGGCGGACAGGCCGTTCATGGCGGCGCTGTGGCTGACGGTGTAGCAGATGTCATGGGCGGCGTTGCGCAGGTAGGTCATGATCTGGGGGTCGTTCTGGTAGCCGTCAATGTTGTACAGGTCCTCGCTGGTGTTCATCCACATGTCGGTACCGGCCTGGAGGCCCGCCTTGATGTCCATGTAGTCGGGCAGGCCGGCCATGTCGGTGATGACCAGGCCGTTGAAGCCCCACTCGTCCCGCAGCAGGTCGGTGAGCAGCTCATGGCTGGCGCCGCACCATTTGACGCCCACACGGTTGAAGGCGTTCATCATGGCGTAGGTGTGGCCCTCCTTCACCGCGGCCTCGAAGGGCACCAGGTAGAGCTCACGGGCGGCCTGCTCGTTGAAGAAGGTGGCGATGCCGTCCTTGGAGCCCTTGATGCCGTTGGTCTCGTCGATGACGCCCTCGGTGTCGTTGAAGGCGAAGTGCTTGACGTAGCAGAACAGGCCCTTGCTCTGGGCGCCCAGCACGGTGTTGGCGCCCATCTGGCCGCTGATAAAGCCGTCCTCGGAGTAGTACTCGAAGTTACGACCGCTGTAGGGGTTGCGGTGGATGTTCATGGCGGGGGCGTACCAGCCCTGGATGTTGGCGTACATGGCGTCGTTGCCCACGGACACGCCCATTTCATAGGCAAGCTCCGTGTTCCAGGTGGAGGCGATGACCACCTCAGTGGGGTAGGCCATGCCCTGGGTGCCGCCCACCAGGGTGGCGGAGATGCCGGCAGGGCCGTCCTTCTCCACGGTGGCGGGCTTGAGGATGTAGTCCAGGCTGGGGGTGCCGTAGCCGCCCATGCGCACCATGTAGATCAAGTCGGCGGGGCTGATGGTGTCCAGCAGCTCGTCCCAGGCGGGGTCGTCATAGTCCACGTCGATGAAGTCGGCCAGGGTCAGCTGCACCTCGGGGGTGACGCCGGAGGCGGGCATGGTGTAGGAATCCTGGTCCTCGGTGTACTGGGGCTGGAGGGCGTCGATGATCTCCTGGGGCAGGTCGATGTAGTGCTCGCCGGTGGTCTCGTCGGTGCTGTCGCAGAAGGCCACGGGGAAGGTGTCCACCCAGTTGCTGCGGCTCAGGTAGACAAAGTCGGAGTACTCATCATAGCTGGAGATGTCGGCATAGCCGAACAGGTTGGTGACGGCGGTGCCGGTGGCGCTGTCCACCGCGTAGGTAGTGGTGTCCAGGCTGGCGTTGGTCCACTTGGCGGTCATGGACACGTCGCCGTCGGCGGTCATGCCGTCGGCAGTGGTGTAGCCCTTGGCGGCCAGGATATTGTTCAGGGCGTCGTGGGCGTCGGTGCCAACGGTGAAGTAGTAGTCGCCGGCGTCCAGGATGAAGGTCTTGGCGGTGCGGTAGTCGTAGGACTTGAGCTGCTCCTTGGGCACGTCGATCTGGACGGTCTGGCTCTCGCCGGGGGCCAGGGCGTCGGTCTTGGCAAAGCCGCACAGCTCCACGGAGGCCTTCTCCACGCCGTTGTCCATGTCGTACTGGGTGTAGGGAGACTGGAAGTAGACCTGGACCACGTCCTTGCCGGTGTAGGTGTCGCCGGTGTTGGTGACGGTCACGGACACGGTGAAGCTGTCGTCATTCTCCTCCATGGAGAAGTCGCTGTAGGCAAACTGAGTGTAGCTCAGACCGTAGCCGAAGGGGTAGAGGACGGTGGAGGCGTAGTCGTAATCGCCGGCGTTGCCGGTGCCCATGACCGCGTCCTCGTACCGGGTCTCATAGTACCGGTAGCCCACATAGATGCCCTCGGCGTACACGATGTACTGGTCGGACTCGTTGGAGAAGCCGTTGTTGATCCAGAAGTTGGCGCCCGCGTTCTGGGCGGCGGGAGAGCTGGAGGCGTCGTAGGCGTAGGTGTCCACCAGGCGGCCGGAGGGCACCACGTCGCCCACCAGGGCGTCGGCCACGGCGTAGAGGCCGGTCTGGCCCACGCCGCCGATCCACAGGGCGGCCTTGATGTTGTCATAGTCGGCCAGCCAACCCAGCTCCATGGCGTTGTTGGCGTTGATGAGCACCACCACGTTGTCGAACTGCTCGTTGACAGCGGCGAGCATATCAGCCTCTTCGGTGCTCAGCTCCAGGTAGTTGCCGGAGTTGCCCTCCACGCCCTCGGTCTCGGCGAAGTTGACGGCGGTCAGGTCGGAGCCCTCGCCGCCGGAGCGGGAGATGACCACAATGGCCGCGTCGCCGTAGTCGGCGAAGGAGCTGCCGGCGGCGGACTCCACATCAGCCCAGGGCACCTCGTTGATGGAGAACTGGCCGCCGCGCCAGTTGGGGGCGCTGCGGGTGTACCCGTCGGCGCTCTTCTGCTGGTAGAAGTCCCACAGGGTGGGGTTGACGGTGAGGCTGGCGGACTCCAGAGCGGTCTTCAGGTCGGCCACGGTGGTGGTATCCACGCTGCCGGAGCCGGTGCCGCCGTAGACCATGTTCACAGAGGAGACGGAGAACACGCTCACCTTGCTGTCCTTGGCCAGGGGCAGGCCGCCGTTGTTCTCCAGGAGGACCATACCCTCGGCCTCCAGGGTCTCGGCCACCTGGCCGCTGTGCTCGGTCAGCTCTTCCTCAGTGTCAAAGTCGCAGGGATAGTAGGTGCTGTCCTCGGTGGACTCGCCGGTCTCCACGATCTTGTAGGTGCTGTGGTTGAAGAAGGTGGAGATAAGGCCCCGGTAGTTGAGGGCCAGCAGGTTGCAGATCATCAGTGTCACAAGCACGATGGCCATGATGGGAATCAGGATGGCCATAAAACGGCGGTTGGACATCCGCTTCTTTTTCATTTCATTTCATCCCCCTTTGATATGTTTCCGCGGATGGCGCCCTCCGCGAACCTTGCACACAGTATACAAAGGGGCTCGGGCACGGTGCAACCGTTTTGACATAACTGCCCGTTTTTGCAGCATATTCCTGTTCTCGGCTACTCCAGGGGGAAGAGCAGCCTCAGGTTGAACACCTGATTTTCCACCGAGATATCCATCTCGCCGCCGTACTTCTGGGCGATCATGCGGATGCTCTTCATGCCGAAGCCGTGGTACTGCTTGTCCGCCTTGGTGGTGACGGGCAGGCCGCCGGAGAACTGGGGCGTCTGGGGGCAGTAGTTGTAGAACTGGAGGGACACGAACATGCCCTTGCGCTTGGCGATGATGCCCACCACCCGCTTCTCCTCGTCCTCCACCTGGGAGAGAGCCTCCACCGCGTTGTCGATGGCGTTGCCGAAGAGGGAGTAGATGTCCTGCTCGGCCATGAAGGACATCTCCCCGCCGTCCACAATGCAGGTGAGCTTGATGTGGTTCTTGTTGCACATGAGGCTCTTCTCGGTGAGAATGACGTCGATGGTCTTGTTGCCCGTCTCCACCGCGGAGTCGTAGATGGAGATCACGTCCTCCATCTCCCGGATGGACGCCTCGTCCAGGGAGCTGCTCCGGCCGATCTGGCGGATCTGGTGGCGCAGGTCGTGGCACTTGACGTTGATGAAGTCCAGGTTCTCCTTGAACATGTCGTACTGCTTTTTCTCCTGCTCGTAGAGGCTGTTGACCGTGTCCAGCTCCCGCTCCAGCTGCCGCTTGGACAGCAGGGAGAACTGGACGTACAGGGCCAGGAGGCAGCAGAGGATATTGTAGATGGAGGCCACGCTCACGTAGAAGGAGTTGTTGTTCTCGTAGCTGTAATAGGTGACCACCGCGCTGATGACCACGTCCACCAGCACCACCAGGGCCACCAGCACCAGCATGGAGGTGCTGCGGATGCGCAGGTCCTCGTTTTTCCGGATCATGGAGCCGAAGGTGATGGTCATGAGCCAGTAGACGATGCAGTAGGCGTCCACGTACACCAGGGTGAGGAACAGCCCGGACAGCCGGGCAGCGCTCTCGCCGTACACCTCCACAGGCAGCCCGGCGTTGAGGCCGGTGACCACCACAATGAAGTTGTACAGCTCAAAGGCGATATGCTGCACCGTGTATGCCGCCACGGCACAGAAGAACACGTGGAGGAAGGGCTCCCGGAAGCACAGCATCAGCGCCCCCACCGACACGGCGAACAGGGCGAAGAAGAGCACCGAGCTGTACAGGGCGTTGTACCCGAAGATGGGCGCGGCCACCGAGGCGGCCATACACAGCAGGGCCGCCAGGGCAAAGCGGACGGGGTAGTGGTCCTTTTTCTTCAGGCGGAAGGTGAAGAGAAATTCGGCCGCCAGAATCTCGGCCATAAAGACCGACTTGTACCAGAACAGCTGGGTCACTTCATACATGGCTATTCAATGCTCCCGATGTACTCATTGAGCGCGCTGAGGAAGGGCTTCCGCCTGGCGTGGCTGATGGCCAGCCAGTCCTCCCCCACCAGCACGCTGAAGTCCTTCACCTGCCGGACATAGCGCAGATTCACCAGGTAGCAGCTGTTGCACTTGGCAAAGGTCTTCTCCGGCAGAAGGGGCTCGATCTTCTTCAGAGAGCCGTATCCGGTGTAGTTGCGCTCCCTGGTATGGTAGGTCACCTGGTGCTGCATGACCTCGATGTAGGTCACCTCCGAGCACTTCAGGCACACCACACCGTTCTCCGTGGGCACCACCAGCTCCCGCTCCTGGCGGCTCTCCAGCCGCTTGACCGCCCGGTCCAGCTTGATGGAAAAGGGAAAATAGGTCACCGGCTTGACGATGAAGTCCAGGGCGTCCACCTCGTAGCCCTTCACGGCAAAGTTGGCCATGTTGGTCACAAAGATCAGGATCACGCTTCTGTCCATCTCCCGCAGGCGGCGGGCGGCCTCCATGCCGTCCAGGCCGGGCAGCTCGATGTCCATGAAAACCAGGTCGAAGCTGGCCTTGTAGCCGGTGAGAAAGTCCAGCGCATCGTTGAAAATAACGCTGTTGCAGACGAGCCCCTGCTCCTGGGCGTAGCGGTCCAGATAGGACACCAGCAGCCCCGCGGCCTGCGGGTCGTCCTCCACGATGGCAATGTTCAGCATCCCCGTTCCCCCATTTCCTCGTTTTTCTCCCGCCATGCCTGGGCACAGCCTCTTACCGGGCTATTATTCTATCACGCCCGCTTCTCACAGCGCAAGCCTTTTTCCCCTTCTCTCCTCCCCCTGGGAGAAAGGCCTTGCTACACCCGCCCCCACTTTGCTATACTTACCTCACAGAGAGGAGGGCGCTCTATGGCCTTTGAGATTGTGAAATCCTTTCCCGGCGGCACCAGCATCGGCTTCACCGAGGACAGGGACGGACGCTGGTGCGTCCAGGAGCGGGTTTTTCTCTGGACCCGGCGGCCCACCAGCGGAAGCTGCCTTGTCCGGCTCTCGGAGCTGGCCCAGCGGTACGGCCGGGACAAGGTCATGGCGGACTTTGTCACTGTGTACGGCGCGGTGGGCGCCAAGCCCGCCCGCGGGGATCTGCTCCCCAATGACGCCGTGCTGGAGCTCATCGCCCGCCTCTCCTCCGCCTACACCGCCGCTCCCGGGGACAGCGTGCGGGCGGACAGGCTCTTCACCACCCTCTACCTGATCATGATCGCCCGGGAGAACAGGGCCGGAGACGCCCTGGGCAAGCGCGCGGAGCGGCTGGGGGCCCATCTGGTGCTGGAGGAGGGGCGCACGCCGGAGGAGGCGGCCGCCTTTTCCGCCGGAAAGACGCCCCAGGCCCTCAGCGCCCTGTGCCAGTCCTACGGCTTTTAAGGAGGAACATCATGTCAATCCACTGGAATCTTCCCGCCCGGATCCCCGTCCTGCTGGACGGCGACCCGGGCCATGACGACGCCATGGCCTGGATGCTGGCCAAGGCCTCGCCCGCCCTGGACATCAGAGGTATCACCTCCGTCTGCGGCAACCAGACCATCGAAAAGACCACCTACAATGCCCTGCGGGTCATGACGCTGCTGGGCATCCACGCGCCCATGGCCAAGGGCCGCCCCGGCCCGCTGGTGGCCGAGCCCATGGCGGCCCCCAGCGTCCACGGGGAGTCGGGGCTGGACGGCCCCGCCCTGCCCGAGCCTGATCGGGAGCCGCTGTCCTGCTCCGCCGCCGAGCTGATGGCAAAGGTTCTGGCAGAGAGCAAGGAGCCGGTGTACCTGGTGCCCACTGGGCCCCTGACCAATGTGGCCTCCCTGCTCCTGTCCCACCCGGAGCTGAAGGAGAAGATCGGCGGCATCTCCCTCATGGGCGGCGGCATCTCCCACGGCAACTGGACCCCTGCCGCCGAGTTCAACATTCTGGTGGACCCGGAGGCCGCCGACATCGTGTTCCGCTCCGGGGTACCCATCACCATGGCCGGGCTGGACGTGACGGAAAAGGCCCTCATCTTCCCCGAGGACTTTGAACGGGTGCGCTCCGTGGGCAACCCGGTGGCCCTGATCGTGGCGGAGTGGCTGGCGTTCTTCTACCGCTTCCACCGGGAGAAGGGCTACGCCGGCGCCCCCGTCCACGACGCGGTGGCCGTGGCCGCTCTGGTGGCCCCGGAGCTGTTCACCGTGGAGGAGATGCACGTGGACATCGAGGTGGCCGGGGACTACACCCGGGGCGCCACCGTGGGCGACCGGTACCACATCACCGCCGCCGCCCCCAACGCCCGGGTCATCACAGGCGTGGACCGGGACGGCTTTGCCGACCTGCTGGTGGCGGCTGTGAAAACCTATGGGGAGGGACAGGCATGAACAGGAAACCCGTTATCATCGACTGCGACCCGGGCATTGACGACGCCATGGCCCTGCTGGCCGCCTTCCGGGCCCCTGAGCTGGACATCCGGGCCATTACCCCCGTTGCAGGCAACGTGCCTCTGCACTATACCGCCCCCAACACGCTGAAGATCCTGGCGCTGGGCGGACGGGAGGAGATCCCGGTGTACCCCGGCGCGGACCGCCCCCTCACCGGCCAGGTCCGGGAGGCCAGCGAGGTCCACGGCGCCGACGGCCTCATGGGCTGGCCCATGCCCGAGCCCAGGGCCGTGCTCCGGGAGGAGAAGGCCTGGGATGCCATCTACCGGGAGGCCCGGGCGCTGGAAGGCCGGCTGGAGATCGTGGCCACCGGTCCCCTGACCAACCTGGCCATCGCCCTGGCCAAGTACCCCGACCTGCCCCAATATGTCAAAAAGCTGACCGTCATGGGGGGCGGCGCCTGCTTCGGCAACGCCACGCCCGCCGCTGAGTTCAATATCTACGCCGACCCGGAGGCCGCTGAGATGGTATTCCGCGCGGGAATCCCCATTGCCCTGTGCGGCCTGGACGTGTGCCACCGTGCCCACCTGACGGAGGCGGAAGTGGCCCAGCTGGAATCCTTCGGTACGGTGCAGGCCGCCTTCTGCGCCGCGCTCAGCCGTCAGGAGCTGTCCTGGGCCGTGCCCTACGGCACCCCCGGCGCACCCATGCACGACCCCTGCGCCATGCTGTGCGCCATTGACCCCACCCTGTTCCACTCTGTCCACTGCTGGGTGGGCGTGGAGCGGGCCGGTACTTACACCCGGGGCAAGACCGTCACCGACGCCTTCAGCGACGCCAAGCGCACCCCCAACACCGATCTGGTGCTGGACGTGGACCGGCCCAGGTTTGTCCGGCGGCTGCTGGACCTGTTGAGCGAATACGGAAGATAATCAAAAAAAGGAAGGATCTCTGTGAATACCGCGCGGATTGATCGTGTATTGGAAAACATGGAGCGGGCGGGGCTGGAGCAGATCATCGTCACCTCCACCGCCTCGGTCTACTATCTCACCGGCTACTGGGTGGAGCCCATGGAGCGGATGCTGGCCCTCTATCTCCGCCGTGGCGCGGCCCCCGTGCTCTTCGGCAACGAGCTCTTCGCCCTCCAGCCCCAGGAGGGGCTGGAGTTGGTGCTCCACACCGACAGCGACGACCCCACTGCCCAGCTGTGCGCCGCTCTGGCCCCCGGCGCCCTGGGTGTGGACAAGTTCTGGCCCAGCAAGTTTCTCATGTCCCTGCTCACCGCCCGGCCCGACGTGCGCCCCGTGCCCGGCTCCGCGCCGGTGGACGACGCCCGCACCTGCAAGGACGCCGACGAGATCGCCGCCCTCCGCGCCGCCTCCCGCATCAACGACCAGGTGGTCACCGCCGCCATCGCCGCCCTGAAGGAGGGCGTGCGGGAGGACGAGATGGCCGCCCTGGTGGAGCAGCTGTTCCGGGACCACGGCGGCGAGCGGTCCTCTGAGGGGCAGCTGGTCTGCTTCGGCCCCAACGGCGCCGACCCCCACCACGGCCCCAACGGTACCCGCCTGAAGGCGGGCGACTCGGTGGTGCTGGACCTGTTCAACCCCATCGGCCGCTACTGGTGCGACATGACCCGTACGGTGTTTTTCCGCTCTGTCAGCGACGAGGGCCGCCGGGTCTATGAGACGGTCAGGGCCGCCAACGCCGCCGCCGAGGCCATGATCCGCCCCGGCGTGCTGCTGTGCGACGTGGACCGTGCCGCCCGCTCGGTCATTGAAGACGCGGGATACGGCCCCTACTTCACCCACCGGTTGGGCCACGGCTGCGGCCTGGAGTGCCATGAACCCCCAGACAACAGCCCGGTGAGCATGGCGCCCCTCCGGCCCGGCATGGTGTTCTCGGTGGAGCCGGGCATCTACCTGCCCGGGAAACTGGGGGTGCGCATCGAGGACCTGGTGCTGGTCACCGAAGACGGCTGCGAGGTGCTCAACCACGCCGGGAAAGAACTGCAAATCGTGTGAAAAAGAGGTGGAGAGCGCTGCTCTCCACCTCTTTTTATGTGTTCTGGTTCTGCCAGTCCGCCGGATAGACGAAATAGAGGAACCGGGCGTGCCCCGTCACAGAAAAACGGATGGCGCTGCCCCTGGGGATATAGATGACCTCCCCCGGCCCGGCGGACACGGTGCCCCGGTCGGTCCGGATGTCCAGCCGCCCCTCAATCACATAGTCCATCTCGTCGTAGTTCAGGGTCCAGGGAAAGGTGGTGTCGGTCATCTCCATGATGCCCGCACCCAGCCGGGGGCTTTCGTCAAGCGTGAACAGGTCCCGGGTGTATACCCTGTCCCCTGCCCGGCCGGTGTCCATCCGGTGCTCCTCCGTCACCCGCAGCTGGGGCACGGGAACTTTTTTTACCGTCTCCCCCGATGCCTCTCCCAGCTTTTCCAGCAGCACCTGGCGTACCAGGGCCTCCAGCGCCTGTTTATCCACGGTTTGCCTCCTTTCTGGTCAGCACCATGGCCACCGCCACGGCGGACACGCCGCCCACCAGCTTGCCCACAATCATGGGGAAGATCATGGACGAGTCAAAGCCGGCGGTAAAGCCCAGGTGGTCGCCGAACACAAAGGCGGCGGACACGGCAAAGGCCACGTTGATGACCTTGCCCCGGTGGTCCATGTCCTTCAGCATACCGAACATGGGGATGTTGTTGGCCAGAGTGGCCACCAGACCGGCGGCGGCCATGTCGTTCATGCCCAGCAGGTGACCCAGCTTCATCAGGGGCTTGCGGAACACCCTGATGATGACGTACACCAGCGGGAAGGCACCGGCCAGCACCACGGCGATGTCACCCACCACGGTAAAGCCCTCCTCGATGGGGGTGAGGCCGGGCAGGATGGTGATGGGGGTCAATTTCTGGACGATGGCAATGGCCAGGCCCACGGTGATGAGGATGACCACTGCCCGGCCGAACACCTGAAAGCCCTTCACCATGCCGCCCGGGATCTTCCACAGGCCGATGGCGATGAGCACGGCGATGAGGACGATAGGGATCAGGTTGCGCAGCACCATGTCGATGTTAAACCCGGCGGCCAGGCCCCCCACCAGGGCGCCCAGGGGGATGGTGACCACCCCCGCCAGCACGCCGGAGGCCAGGGCGGGCCGGTCCTCCTTCTGGATGATGCCCAGGCCCACAGGGATGGTGAACACGATGGTGGGCCCCAGCATGGCGCCCACGATGAGCCCGCCGAACTGCCCCGCCTCCTCAGTGAGGGCCAGCTCTTTGGCCAGGGGCGCGCCGCCCATGTCGTTGGCCAGAATGGTGCCCACGAACATGGCCGGGTCGGCCCCCAGGAACTGGTACACCGGCACCACCACCGGCCGCAGCACGTCGGCCAGCACCGGCGCCAGGCAGATGATGCCGATCATGGACAGCGCCAGGGCGCCCATATTCAGAATGCCCTCTTCAAATTTCTCCCCCAGGCCGAAGCGGTTGCCCAGAATCCGGTCCACCGCGCCCAGGACCATGAAGAGGACCATTAGATAGATGATGATCTCGTTGATGGACAAATTCATTGCCCCTTTCCTGTTCTCTCAGGGCTAGGTCTGGTCCACGATGCCCACCACGGCGGCGTCCACCGGGGCGTCCTTCCCGGCGGCCACACGGGCTGCGCCGCCGGTGGCCACCAGCACCCGCTCCCCCTCCCCCGCGCCCACGCAGTCGGCGCAGATGAGGAGCTGTTCCCCCACCCGGACGGTGAGGAAAGACTTGCCCAGCAGACCGGGGGACTTCTTGGTGGACCAGATGTTACCCTCTACCGTACCCAGCAGCATGGCCGCCCCCTCCTCTCCGGATACCCAGCTCCCGCAGCTCCCGCTCCATGGCGGTGAAACGGATATAGATCCCCCGCTCGGCGGTGCGGGCGTATTGCTTGTACTCCAGGGCCCCGTCGGCCAGGTAGACCCGCCGCCCCTCCAACAGGGCCAGCAGGACGGTCCGCTCCTCCTCCGTCAAGGCCACGCCCAGGGAGAGCAGTGCCATCTGCTCGATGGGGAGATGGGTGATGATCAGGTCTCCGCCCCGCTCCTCCAGCGTCACAGGCCCTCTCCCCCTGTCACGGGGATGGCCCGGTCTCCCTTGCGGAAGCCGCAGGCGTTGGCCTCGTCGTAGTCCAGGTGGACGGCAGTGGAGAATTTGGGGGAAATGCGCACCTCCACCGCTTCAAAGGTGACGGGCCGGCTGGTGAGGGTGCGGAGCCGGATGTCCTGCTTGTCGGACAGACCCCACCGCGCCGCATCCTGGGGCGTCATGTGGATGTGCCGCTTGGCGGCGATGACCCCCTGCTTCAGGGTGATCTCCCCCGCCGGTCCCCGGAGGATAATGCCCGGCGTACCGGCTGTGTCCCCTGAGATGCGCACCGGCGGCGCAATGCCCAGAGATACCCCGTCGGTGAGGGAGATCTCTACCTGGCTCTCGGGCCGCTCGGGGCCCAGCACCACCACGTTGCTCAGCTGGCCCTTGGGCCCCACCAGCGTCACCCGCTCGCTACAGACGAACTGTCCCGGCTGGGACAGTTCCCGCACCTTTTCCAGCCGGTGGCCCGGTCCGAACAGGGCCTCCACATGGGCCCGGCACAGGTGGACATGCCGCCCGCTGGCCTCCAAAGGCACGGTCAGCCGCTCCACCACCGCCTCCGCCAGCCGTTCCAGCGCTGTGTGTTCCATTTACTTCACCTCCCGGGGGTACTTCCCCGCCTTGAGCTTGATCATCATGATCCACATCAGGGAGGACAGGCGGTTGAGCCCCAGGATGATGTCCGGCCGCTCCACGCCGCCGGCGTCCCGGAAAGCGGCATAGGCCGCCAGCTCGGTGCGCCGAACCACGGTGCGCACCTTGTTCACCGCCAGGATGGCGGGGGAGTCGGTGTAGTGGGGCATGAAGTGGGGCTGGCCCAGGTATCTGTCCGGGTAGTGGGAGTACTCCCGCAGCTCATCCGGGCCGTACCCGCACAGTCTGATCTCCCCCACCGGCTCGTCCAGCACGTCGAAGCGGATGAACCGCCGCACAAAGGCCAGCACCTCCTCCAGCTCCTGTGCCAGGGCGGGATAGCCCGCCCCGGCGCAGGTCTGCTGGGCCAGGAGAATCTCCGCCTCCAGGCTGTCGATGCAGCCCCGGAAGGCGATGCGGGGGTGGTCCTTGTCCACCAGAATATTG
Organism: Pseudoflavonifractor intestinihominis; assembly: GCF_040096055.1. Taxonomy (NCBI): domain Bacteria; kingdom Bacillati; phylum Bacillota; class Clostridia; order Eubacteriales; family Oscillospiraceae; genus Pseudoflavonifractor; species Pseudoflavonifractor intestinihominis. Next base: position 30,545 of record NZ_JBBMFK010000007.1, on the reverse strand, counting down.
CCCTTCAGGTGGGTCATGTGCTCCGGCTTCTCGGCCAGCACTGCCCCGGACAGAGTGCGGTACTTGGGGCGCTGCCCCGCCTCCCCGGAATTGCCCTGGGGGTAGACCACCTCCACCCCCTTCTCTCTCAGCCAGTCCCGGGCGGCGGGGGTGAGGACCTCCCCCGCCCGCACCACCACCGGGCCCCGTGCGCCTCCGTTCGACATCCGGCGCACGTCCTCCTCGGTCAGCAGCGCCATGGCTTACTGCCCGTCGTACTCGCCCTTGCCGTGGGGCAGGACGGAGTCCACCTCGGCGTGGGGGCGGGGGATGACGTGGACGCTCACCAGCTCGCCCACCTTCTCCGCCGCAGCGGCGCCCGCGTCGGTGGCCGCCTTGACGGCCCCCACGTCTCCCCGGACCATCACGGTCACCAGGCCGCCGCCCACCTGCTCCTTGCCCACCAGCTGGACGTTGGCCGCCTTTACCATGGCGTCCGCCGCCTCAATGGCGGCCACCAGGCCCCGGGTCTCCACCATACCAAGTGCATTCGTATTTGCCATTTTCCTGTCTCCTTTTCCGTTTTGCGCCCCGCTCCGGGGACGTTCTGTATGATTCCCACTCTGGGGCACGCTCTGCCCCTCAGGTGTTTTTTCCACATCCGGCCGGCCCATGGTGGAAACAGCCGCCTTCCTGCTCTCGGGCCGGGCGGCACTCTCCCGCTTTGCGCGGGCCTTTTTTTCCACTTTTTCCTCCGCTGCTCTCACCGGCATGTGGGGCGCGCCGCCCACCGTTCCGGCCGGTTCGCCGTTGAGGGCGGTCACCGGGTGCTCCATGGACTCCTCCCCCTCCACCCCGGCGGGCTTGGCCGCCATCAGGCTGTTGGTCAGGTTCTGCACCTCCTGCAAAAGGTGCTCCTGGGGGTTGAGCAGCACGCCGTCGGCGTTGACCTCGCTCATACGTTCAGCCTCCTCATGATCAGGCGTACCAGCTCGTCCATGGCGGCGGCGTCAACCGCCCCCCGGGTTCCCGCGTCCGCCCGGCAGGCCTGGCCGCCCCGGAGGTCCTCCAGCTCTTTGACGCCCCAGGCCACCCGCTTGATGTTGATGAGGTCCAGGGGGCCGATGTTGTTGGAGCTGGAAGAGCCGCCCACCGCGCCGCAGCCCAGGGTGAGGGCGGGGAACAGGCAGGTGCTGGCGCCGATGCCGCCCAGGGAGGAGGGCGTGTTCACCAGCACCCGGCTGGCGGGCACGGCGGCGGCGAACTTCTTCACCACGTTCTCGTCCTCGGCGTGGATGGAGAAGGTGTGGCCCGCGCCCTCCCACTCCAGAATCTCCACGCACCGGCGGAGGGCGGCCTCCTCGTCGGGTTCCACATAGAGGGCCAGAATCAGCCCCAGCTTCTCATTGGAGTAGGGGTAGCCGGGGCCCACGCCGGTCTCCCGGGCCACCAGCACCCGGGTGCCCACCGGAATGCCGGACAGCCCGGCCAGTGCGGCCACCTGCTCCACACTCTTGCCCACAATGGCCGGGTTCATGGTGCCGTTGGGCCGGAGGATGCACTTGGACAGGGCCTTGTGCTGCCCGTCGCTGAGGATGCAGGCCCCCTGCCGCGTCAGCTCCGCCGTCACTGCGGGTTCTATCTCCCGGGTGACCACGATGCTCTGCTCGCTGGCGCAGATGGTGCCGTTGTCAAAGGTCTTGGAGTCCAGAATCCGCTTCACCGCCATGGGCACGTCTGCGGTGCGGTGGATATAGGCCGGGCCGTTGCCCGCGCCCACGCCGATGGCCGGGGTGCCCGAGGAGTAGGCCGCCTTGACCATGGCCCCGCCGCCGGTGGCCAGGATGAGCCGGGTGTCCCGGTGCTTCATCAGGGCGCTGGTGGCCTCCATGGTGGGGGCGGAGATGCAGGAGATGCTCCCTGCGGGCGCCCCCGCCCCCTCCGCCGCCCGGCGGACCACCGCCACCGTCTCCCGGATACAGTTGAGGGCGCTGGGGTGGGGGGAGAAGATGATGGGGCTGCCCGCCTTGAGGCAGATCATGGCCTTGTAGATGACGGTGGAGGTGGGGTTGGTGGAGGGCACCAGCCCGGCCACGATGCCCACGGGCACGCCGATGTCGATGATGCGCTTCTCCCGGTCCTCGGCCAGGATACCGATGGTGCGCTCGTTTTTGATGGCCTCGTAGAGGGTGAGGGCGGCGAAGCGGTTTTTCAGCTCCTTGTCCTCCTTCCTGCCGAAGCCGGTCTCCTCCACCGCCATGGCGGCCAGCCGCCCGGCGTGTTCCGCGCCCGCCGCCGAGATGGCGGCCACAATCTTGTCGATCTGGGCCTGGTCCATCCGGGCCAGTGCCCGCTGGGCCTCTTTGGCCGTCTTAATCAGGTCCCGGACCTCCTGGACCGACTGTAAATCCTTATCCAGCTGCATGGAATCCCTCCTATATTTCCCGGGGTCTGGCCGCTACCGCCTTTACCGCCTCAGCAAAGGCGGCGCAGGCGGCGTTGCAGGCGCTCTGGGTGCCGGTGAGCAGGCCGCCGCCGAAGTTGGTCTCGCTGGGCGGCGCATAGAAGGCCGTCAGCTCCACGTCCGCCGCCTTCAGCGCCTCGTCCAGCCCCACCACCGCCTCCAGAGGCGGGGCGATGAGATAGGCCAGTGCCTCCCCCTCGGCCACCCCAGCCGTCTGGGACAGATAGGTGCCCGTGCGGGAGACAGTGTGGGCAAAATACACCACCGAGCCGTCCTCGTTGGCGGAGCGGAAGCCGCCGGCCTCCTGGAGGAAGGCTACCGCCGCCCGCAGGCCGCTCTGGACCTCCGCCGGGTTGGGCCCGGCCAGGATGCCGATGACCTCTCCGGCCAGCTTGGTGGAGGCGTTGGCCGCCCCCGCGTACAGGCTCCGGCCGTATACCACCTCCACGGCGGCGGCCTTGGTGGCCTCGTCCAGGGCGCAGTAGGTCATGTCGTCGCAGTCGGTGGTAAGAATGCCGATGGAGCGGTGGCCGTCGGGCAGGGCCAGCTGCCTGGCCAGCCCCTCGCTGACGTTGGCGATGGTGTGGGTGGCCAGTACCTTGACCGGAATCAGTTCATCAATCATGGTTTCGCCCCCTTACAGCTTCAGATCAATGCCGGAGGCTTTCTTCTCCAGCATGGTGTGAATCAATTCGGCAATATGAGCTCCTGCTTCTACCGCAGTCGTTCCCTGGCGGTGGATGTTGGAGACCACGGTGCGCTTGGACTCGGGGATGCCGATGTGGGGCTGGTAGGTGAGATAGGCGGACATGGACTCGGCGGTCACCAGTCCGGGCCTCTCCCCCACCAGCATGCACACCACCTCCGCGCCGGTCAGGTCGCCGATGTGGTCGGAGGCGCCCACCCGGCAGAACTTGACGAACAGAGCCGGGCCAACCTCCAACCCGTAGGCCTTCAGGCCACCCCGGATGGCCTCCAGGCAGTCCAGGGCGTTGGCCTCGATAGCGGCGGAGCTGAGGCCGTCCCCCACCACCAGGGCTACCCTGGGCTTCTGTCCCAGGGTCTGGCGGATGATGGCCTGGTTGGCCTCGTCAAACCGGCGGCCCTTGTCGGGCCGGGTCAAATACTCGTCCTTATCCTTGCACAGGGTCTGCACCGGCACAAAGCCGCCCTTCTTTACAAATGCCTCGTCCACCATGGAGAAGCAGGAGTCCTGGGCCGCCGCGTGGTCGGCCCGGAAGCGGAGCATGGTGGCGGTCTTGTACCGGGCGCCCGCCCGGCCCAGGCCGATGCGTGCGGGGGTCTTCTGCTTCAGGTCCAGAAATGCCCTCCCGTTTCTGGGGTTGTCCACCAGATACTGCCGCCGCAGGTCGGTCTGGGTGATGTCCGGGATGGCTGCGGCAGGGTCAATGTTCCTGGCCGCCGGACGGGTCACCCCCTGGGGCTCCATGGGGTAGTAGTCGCTCCCCTTCACCTGGGGTGTGGGGGCCTGTCCGGCCACCTCGGCGATCATGCGCTCAATGAGGGCGCGCAGTTCCTTATCGTTCATATCGTCCTCACAAACTCCATATTCTTCGCCCCGCCGTAAACGGCAGGGCTCATTCATTCCGTTGTTCGTCCTCCCCCCAATGAACCCACTTTCGCTGGGCTTCGTTGGGGACCCCAGGGCCTCCTTACCCCAGCAGCACGGAGCCGTCCCCGGCCAGCTCGGTCAGTTTTCCGTCCCGCACAAAGCCCATCTTCTCCAGCCAGTCCTGGAAGGGCTTGATGGCGGTCAGGCCGAAGAGCTCCCGCAGGGCGGCGGTCTCGTGGAAGCCGGTGGTCTGGTAGTTGAGCATCACGTCGTCGCCGTGGGGGATGCCCATGAAGTAGTTGCACCCGGCGGCGGTGAGGAGGACCGCCAGGTCCTCGATGTCGTTCTGGTCGGCCTTCATGTGGTTGGTGTAGCAGGCGTCGCAGCCCATGGGCACGCCGGTCAGCTTGCCCATGAAGTGATCCTCCAATCCAGCCCGTATTACTTGCTTGGAATTATACAGATATTCGGGCCCAATGAAGCCCACAACCGTGTTCACCAGGAAGGGCTGGAACCGCTTGGCAAAGCCGTAGCACCGGGCCTCCATCACCACCTGGTCGGCGCCGTGGTGGGCCTCGGAACTGAGCTCGGAGCCCTGGCCGGTCTCAAAGTACATCACGTTGGGGCCGGTGGCGGTGCCCTCCTTGAGGGCCAGCTGCCGGGCCTCCTCGATGAGCTTCCCGTCCAGGCCGAAGGCCTCGTTGCCCTTCTGGCTGCCTGCAATGGACTGGAAGATCAGGTCGCAGGGGGCCCCCTGCCTCACCGCGTCCATCTGGGTGGTCACGTGGGCCAGGACGCAGATCTGGGTGGGGATCTCCCAGCGGGTGCGGATCTCGTGGAAGCGGTCCAGCACCCGCCGCACGCTCTCCACGCTGTCGTCCACCGGGTTCAGGCCCAGCACCGCGTCCCCCGCGCCAAAGGTCAGGCCCTCCAGCAGGGAGGCCATGATGCCGTCGGGGTCGTCGGTGGGGTGGTTGGGCTGGAGGCGGCAGGACAGGGTGCCCGCCTCGCCGATGGTGGTGTTGCAGGTGGCGGTAACCCGCAGCTTTTTGGCCGCGTAGATCAGGTCCAGGTTGCTCATGATCTTGGTCACAGCGGCGATCATCTCGGCGGTCAGGCCCCGGGAGATGCGGCGGATGTCCGCGCCGGTGTGCTTCTCGTCCAGCAGCCACTCCCGCAGCTCGGACACGGTCCAGTTGCGGATCTCACCGTAAATTTTCTCGTTCACGTCGTCCTGGATGATGCGGGTGACCTCGTCCTCCTCATAGGGCACGGCGGGGTTCTCCCGCAGGTCGGACAGCAGCAGGTTGGCCGTCACCACTTTGGCCGCCACCCGCTCCTCGGCGTTCTCGGCGGCAATGCCCGCCAGCCGGTCCCCCGACTTCTCCTCGTTGGCCTTGGCCAGCACGTCCTTCACCGATTGGAATGTATACACATGGCCGTGCAGGCTGGTTTTCAGTATCATAATCTGTTTCCCCCTATTGGCTGATATTTGAAGCTCCCTGGGACTGGAAGGCCAGGGTCTTCACCACCACCGGCAGCACCGCGCCGCCGGCCACCGGCGCGCCGATGTCCAAATAGTCCCCGCTGCCGGCGCTGATGCCGTCCAGGCAGAGGATGGCCCCCTCCGCCCCCAGCAGAGGCCAGAGGGTCTGGCCCAGCACCTTGGCCATGTCCCCCTCCACCGCAATGACGGGGAACATGCCCCGCTCCAGCAGCGGCTCCATGCCGGCCCTGATGCCCCTGGCCAGGTCCTGGATTCTGCCGTAGGCCGGGTTGGGCTCCCCCCGCAGGCTGAGGGCAATCTGGGTCATGCCCCCCTGGTCGGCAAACCAGCCCGCCTTCTCCCGGAGGGCGGCGGCCAGCTTCTCCCCGTCCCGCTCCTCGTCCGCCGTCAGCCGGAGGACGGGCAGGTTTTTCAGCGGGAAAGACACATTGCGGTAGAAGATGGTGGAGCCGGACACCTGGGTGGAGTGGCTGCCCGCTCCCACCACAGTGGCCCGGATGGTCTCGGCGCCCCGGACGATGCCCGCCCGCTGAAAGGAGGGAGATGCGGCGATGGCTCTGCCCAGCAGGACGCCAATGTCCCCATAGGCAAAGGCGTCCCCCGGCGGCGACCAGATACAGTCGGCCACTCCGCCGGAGAAGGACACCCCGTCCACGCTTTTGGGCGGCGTCCAGGCGGTGTCCCGGGTCATGAGGGCCTCCAGCAGGCCGTCCGGCGGTGTCAGCCCCGCCGCCTGCTCCAGGGCCCGGGTCAGGGCGGACACCACCGGTTCCAGGCCGCACTCCTCCGCCCGGTCCCCCAGGCTGGGGATGGGTACGCCGGGCACCGCCGCCCCCAGCCGCTCCAGGGCCGGGGAGACGTAGGTGATGCGTCCGTCCTCGGTCTTGATGAGCCGCCCGCCCACGTCCAGGCAGCCGGTGGCCGTCAGGGTCCCATTTTCGTAGAGGGCCAGGTTGGAGGTGCCTCCGCCGATGTCAAAGTGTAATATTCTTTTGTGATGTTCCTTGGAGTATTCATCTATCCCCGCCCCGCGGGCCGCCAGAATGGATTCCAGGTCCGGTCCGGCGGTGGCCACCACAAAGTCCCCGGCGAAGTCGGACAGGGCGGCAAGCACCTGCTTGGCGTTTTCCTTCCTGGCGGTCTCGCCGGTGATGATGACCGCGCCAGTGGAGATGTCCGCCTGCCGAAAGCCCGATCTGCGGTACTCTTCCGCCACAATGGCCCGCACCCCTTCGGCGTCAATCGCCGTCTCGGAGAGAAGGGGAGTGAAGTGGATGGCGCTGCGGTAGAGCACCTCCTTCTCCCCGATGGCGATGCGGGGCACGGAGAAGGGCCCCGCCCGGTTCTCCAGGGTCAGGCGGGAGATGACCAGCTGGGTCGTAGATGTTCCAATGTCGATGCCCACGGACAGGAGCTGCTCGGGCGCCATCTACATCAGCTCCTTCAGGATGGCTTTCAAATCCTCCCGGGTGACGGGCCGGGGATTGCCCGGGGCGCACACGTCGGCCAGGGCGGCCCGGGCGATGCCGTCCAGGTCGGCCAGCAGGGTCTGGCTCTCCACGCCGCAGTCGGTGAGCTTCTCCGGCATGCCCAGCCCCGCCCGCATCCGCTTGACGCCGCCGATCAGGGCCCTGGGGCTCTTGGCCAGGCCGCACAGCCCGGCAAGCCGGGCGTACTGGTCCGCCGCGTCTTTGTCGGCGCTGTTGAAGGCCATGACGTGGGGCAGGAGCATGGCGTTGAGCCGCCCGTGGGGAATGTGATACCTGCCCCCCAGGGCGTGGGCCAGGGCGTGGCAGATGCCCAGCCCGGCGGCGTTGAAGGAGATGCCCGCCAGGCAGGAGGCCAGCAGCATCTCCCCCTTGGCGCTGCTGTCCCCGGCGTGGGCATGGCTCAGGCTGCGCCAGGCCATGGCAAAGGCCTTCTCTCCCATGGCGTCGCTGAAGGGTGTGGACCGCTTTGCCACACAGCCCTCGGCGGCGTGGGTGAGCACGTCCATGCCCGTGTCCGCCGTCACCGCCGGAGGCACTCCGGCAAGCAGGGATGCGTCCAGCACCGCACAGTCGGGCAGCAGGGCGTCGTCCACCAGGGGGTACTTGATCCCCGCGTCCGCGTCGGTGAGAACGGCGAAGGAGGTGACCTCCGACCCGGTGCCCGCCGTGGTGGGGATACACCACAGCTCCGGGGGCGGATTTCCCCCGGCGAAGTGGCGCATGGCCTTGGCGCAGTCCATGGGGGAGCCGCCGCCGAAGGCCAGCACGGTGTCCGGCCCGAAGGCCCGCAGGGCGTGGACCCCCTGGGCCACCAGTTTGAGGGACGGGTCCGGCTTCACCTGGTCAAATACGCTGATCTCACAGCCCTTCAGCCGCTCCTTTATCTTTTCCAGCAGCCCGGATTTATGGGCGAGAAATTCGTCCGTCACAATGAGCACCCGCCGCCCCGCCAGCTCCTCCAGAGCCGCCAGGGCGTCCGGGCCGAACTTGATCTCCGGCCTGATCGCAAAAAGCTCCATGTTTTCTGCCTGCCTTTTCCTCAGATGGGGTTAGTATGGCGGGATTCTCAAAAAATATAGCCCCGGCGGAAAAATTTCCGCCGGGGCAAAAACAGGAGGCCTCCAGATATCCGGAGGCCTCCTGTCACATTCTTCAATTGTCTTTACCAGGTGCAGCGCACAATGCACTTGAGGGTCTGGCCGTCCACCGTAGCGGTGACCGTGGTGGTGCCCTTGGACACGGCGGTGACCGTGCCGTCGCCGGAGATGGTGGCCACGGAGGAATCGCCGATGCTCCAGGTGGGGGTGGAGCTGGTTCCGCTCACCTTGAGCTGCCACTTGGCCCCGGCCTTGTCCAGGGTAAAGTCGGTGCGGTTGAGGGACAACGTGGTGGTGCTGCTGCCGCCCGAGCCGGTGGAGCCGCCAGAGCTGGCCCCGCTGGTGACCGAGTTGTACACTCTGCAGGTCTGGGTATACCCTCCGGCCATGGTGGCGGTGATGGTGGCGGTGCCGGTCTTGCCGGCCGGGCTCACCTTGCCGTTTTCATCCACAGTGACGATGGAGGGGTCGCTGCTCTCCCAGGTGATGGTGCCGGTGGAGCCGGCGGGAGAGAAGGTGACCTTCAAGGTCACAGGATCGGGGTACTTGTTGCTCAGACTGAACTCGCTCAGGCTGAGGGTGAAGCCGGTGGCGGTCTGTCCCTGGGGGATCTCATCGCCGCCCTCGGGGCTCTGGGAACCGCTGGGCTGGGGCTGGGCGGAGTCGGAGGGCTGGGGCTCGGCGCTGTCGCTGGGGGCGGGTGTGTTGCTGGTCACGGGGTTGGGGTCCGGGTCCACCGCCTGCTCTCCCCTGTGAATAAAGGGCCCGATAATGGTAACCACAATATAGATGGCGGCGGCGATGAGGGCCAGGGAGATGATCCAGCCCACGATCTGGAGGGGCGTGGGGCCGCCGCCGTAGCCGCCGCCCCGGGTATTGGTCTTCAGGCGCTTGCCGCCCTTGTGGCGGGGCTCGTCCTCGTCGTAGACCTCGTCCTCGTACTCCTCATCGTCGTAATCCTCTCTGGATTTGGCGCGGCGGTACTCCTCCTGCTCCTCGCAGAAGGGGCAGCGCTTATAGGTAACGGCGTAATACTCGCCGCAGTTTTCGCAGCGGACTGTCTCGTTTCTCGCCCCTGTGGGCTTCTTGGCGGCCATGTACATCCCTCCGTCATTTTGGTGTCGTAATCACCTCTAATCTTACACGCTGCGGCAGGAATCGTCAACGGTCTAACGCAAATTGTACGTTATTTTTTATATCTTATGTCTACCCATAAAAGGAAAGTCCAGGATTGATTATCCAGTCCCCATCCGATATAATGTCTGTTGAACCATTTAATGAAACAGGAGCTGAGGCCTGATGAAGGGTTCCATGACCGCTGCGGCGGTACACAAGCAGTATGAGGAGGGCATCTCCGCCCTCCGGCGTCAGATCGGGGACGGGGCGCTGCGGCAGCGCTTTGCCGCCGAGGCGGACGCCTTTTTCCGCGCCTGCGCGCTGGGCGTGTGGGGCCGGGACGGCAACGCCCTCACCCCCCGCCACGTGGAGTACTACAACGCGGTGTACACCAAGGGGAATCCGGTGCCCTCCATTCTGTTCTGGGAGCTGTCCTCCGCGGTAGCGGAGTACCCCGGCTTTCAGCCTCCCGGCTTCTTTGCCCGGATGCGGGCCAGCGACAAGGTGTCCGGCGGAAAGCTGTCCCGCCGGTTCGTGGACCTGATGACCCTGATGCTGCTGCTCTTCGCGGCGGTGGACGACATCGTCAGCGAGGAGGAGGCCGGGTTTGTCAACCACTGCGCCGACACCCTGCTGGCCCTGTGCGACCGGGACGGTCTGAAGGGGGACAAGGCCCCTCTGGACGTCAGCGACTTCATCACCCGCCGTCCCGCCGCCCCCAAGCCGGACACCCCCTCCCCCGCCGCTCAGGGTGAGGGCGCGCCCCAGGCCCAGTCCTCCGCCCAGCCCAGGGAAGAGGCGGAGCCCGCCCCCAGTCTGGAAGAGCTCCTGGCTGAGCTGGACAGCCTGTGCGGCCTGGAGAAGGTGAAAAAGGACGTCAAGAGCCTGATCAACCTGGTCAAGGTGCGCAAAATGCGCCAGGAGCACGACCTGCCCGTGCCCCCCATGAGCCTGCACCTGGTGTTTATGGGCAATCCGGGCACCGGCAAGACCACGGTGGCCCGCCTGCTGGCCAAGATCTACCACGCCATCGGCGTGCTGTCCAAGGGCCAGCTGGTGGAGGTGGACCGGTCCGGTCTGGTGGCCGGATTTGTGGGCCAGACGGCCATCAAGACCAGCGAGGTCATCCAGAAGGCCCTGGGCGGCGTGCTCTTCATCGACGAGGCCTACGCCCTGGCCAACCAGGACTCCCCCAACGACTTCGGCAAGGAGGCCATTGAGGCCCTGCTCAAGGGAATGGAGGACCACCGGGCCGATCTGATCGTCATCGTGGCCGGGTACACCGAGCTGATGAGCAACTTTATCAACGCCAATCCCGGCCTGGAGAGCCGGTTCAACAAGTATTTCTACTTTGAGGACTACAACGGCGGCGAGCTGATGGAGATCTTCCGCTCCATGTGCAAGAAGAACGGCTACACCCTGGACCAGGAGACGGACAAGTTTGCCGCCGAGGGCTTTGCCCAGCTCTACGAGGAGCGGGACGAGAACTTCGGCAACGCCCGGGACGTGCGCAACGTCTTTGAGCGGGCAGTGGCCCGCCAGGCCGACCGGGTGGCGGCCATGGAGAACCCGGGCAAGGAGGACTTGATGGCCATCACGGTCTCCGACCTGGAGGAGGATGACGAGCCGGAGGAGACCCCCGGCCAGGCCATCGCCCGGGACGCCGCCCCCCTGCCTACGGAAGACGGCGGCACAGGTGAGAGATCTTAAGACAGGATGAAACGGGGACGGGCCTGACGGCCCGTCCCCGTTTCATCCTATGCTTGATTTTACTCAGGCCTTCTCAGACACAAAGTTCTGGAGGATCTGGGCCACCTCGGCCCGGGTGGCGGTGGCGGCAGGCATCAGCTTTCCGTTGCTGCCCTGCACCACGCCGGCGCCGCAGGCCCACTGGATGGCGGCGGCGGCGTAGGGGGAGACCTGGTCGCCGTCCTGGTAGGCGGACAGGTCGGCGGCGGCGGACACGTCCTGGCCCTTGTACTTGGCGTAGCGCCACAGCATGGTCACCAGCTGCTCGCGGGTGATGCTGTCGTCAGGGGCAAAGCGGCCGTCGGAGTAGCCGTCCACGATGCCGTTGGCCTTGGCCCAGTACACCGCGTCGGTGTACCAGCTGCCAGCGGCCACGTCGGGGAACTGCTGGGCAGGGATGGTCACAGCGGGCTTCTTCTCCATGTTGTAGAGGATCTGCGCCAGCATGGCCCGGGACAGGTTGTCCATGGGTCCGAACTTGCCGTTGCCGTAGCCGTTCATGAGGCTGTTGGTCAGGACATAGTCGATGGCGTCGTGATACCACAGGGAGGTGTTCACATCGCTGTAAGCGGTGCTGGGGCAGTTGTCGCTGTGGTCGCCCTGCTGGGCGGTGAACACGGCGGCAACGGTCACGTTGGACGCGGGCATGCGGAAGGTGTACTTGCCGTCCTTCTCGGTGACGGTCACCGCGCCGCCCTTTCTGTCGGTGACGGTCAGGCTGGAGAGCTGGTAGCCCTCATCGGCGGCGACGGTCAGGGTAACGGTGCTGCCCTGGGCGGCCCAGGCGGGCTGAGCCTTCACGGTTCCGTTGGCCGCTTTCTCCACGGTCACGGAGTAGGTGGTGACGGTGGGGACGTCAGGGATGCCGGGCGTCTCCTCCTTGTAGATGAGGTACTGCTCACGCTTGGCGCCGAAGGCGTCCAGACCGGCCTGGAACTTGGCGCGGATCTCGGCCACGGTCTTGCCGGCCTTGATGTCGTCCTTCATCCAGGTGTTGCCCACCGTGTTGTCGAACTCAGCGGTGAACATCTGGGCGGTGTCGTCGGGGAAGAGCTTGTTGAGGGTGGTCAGGATGGTCAGGGCGGTGTCCACGGGGGAATAGGCGTGCTCATCGGCGATGTGGAGCTGGGCGCCGTAGCAGGCCTTGTTGGGGTACTTGACGGCAGCGGCCTCCGTGGTGTTGTTCCAGGGGGTCATGGCCGCCATGCGGAAGTGGACGCCGGGAAGGCCGGCCTCCTTGAGGGCGGTCACGAACTCGGTCATCTTGGGCTGAATGAAGGGCGCGCCAAAGAACTCATAGGCCTTGGTGGTGCCCCAGCCGGAGCACATGCCCTTCTGGTCGTCGGCGGAGGCGGCCCAGTCGCCGGTGCCCTCCAGCCAGCCGATACCGGCGTAGGTCAGCAGGGTGGTGGCAGTGGGGATCTTGGGGTCGGACATGACGAACTGCAGGCCGGTCTCATCGTAGTACATCTCCCGGTCCCAGTTCTCCATGGGGATCACGGTCAGGTCCAGCTTCTCCAGAGAGGCGCCGGAGGCGTGGCCCTCGGCCTTGATCATCTCCGCCAGCTCGCCCAGGGTCATGCCGTAGCGAGTGGGCAGGGCGTAGCCCTGGCCCATGGTCTCGCTCTCCCAGACGGGGCCGTCATAGGTATCGCCGCCCAGGGGGTTGGGCCGGTCCAGCACCACAAAGGGCACGCCGTTCTCCGCACAGGAGAGCATGCAGTCCGCCATCAGGTACACCCGGGAGTTGGCGCGGGTGCCGGAGTCCTGCATGTCAAAGAGCAGGATATCCACGTCCTTGAGCTGCTCGGCGGTGGGGCCGTTGTCGGTCAGGCGGTAGACAGGCAGGCCGGTGCCCTTCTGGCTGACCGGGCTGTCGGTGTAGCTGCCGGCTTCGGAGGTCTGGAACTCTCCCCGCAGGCCGGTGCCGGTGCTGAACAGGGTGGTCAGGTTGACGCCGTTGGCGATCAGGGTGTCCGCCAGGTGGTTCAGGTCCTTGTCCACGCTGGTCTGGTCGGCCACCAGGCCCACTTTCTTGTCCTTCAGCAGGTCCATGTGGTTGGCCAGCAGGTTCTCATAGCCCAGGGTGACAACGGGCTGGGCGGTGGTGACCGGCGTCTTGTCCGCGGGAGTGTCGTACTCCTTCATCAGGTACTTGTCCCGGATGGTGAGATAGTCGGCCATCTCGGTCTTCATGCGGGCCAGCATCTCGTTGGTCTTGGCCAGGATCTGCTCCTTGTCCGCCCCCTTGGGGAAGGCCTGGATCTCCTCCCGGACCCAGCTCACACCCACGCGGGTGTCCACCGAGTTGGGCATATTGAAGGCCTCGGCGCCCTCGCCGCCGTACATGGTCTGGAGGGTCAGGAACAGGGCCACCTGCATCTGGATGGGAGAGCAGGCCCGCTTGTCGGTGATGTGGATCTGGACGCCGTGGGAGAGCTGGTTGGTATAGCTGGTGGGCGTCTGGTTGGCGCTGTACGTGGTGATGGAGGCCGCCCGGAACCGCACCCCGGGCAGCTCCAGCTCGTTCATCCGCTGGGCCAGGTCGATGGGGTCGATGTAGGGGGCGCTGATGAGCTCAAAGGCCTTGGTGGTGCCGCGGCCCTCATTGATGGTGGGGCCCTCAAACCAGACGGTACCGGTGTAGAGCAGGGCCGCCTCCCAGGTGGGCATATTGGGGGAGGGCAGGATAAAGCCCATGCCGGTCTCATCCCAGTACATATCCCGGGTGTACCCCTCGCAGGGGATGACGGTCAGGTCGCAGTCGGCCAGGGAGATCTTGTTGGCCATGCTGGGGTCGTCCCAGTTCCAGTCGGCGGGGGCAGTGGTGGTCGCGCCGTACTCATTGGCGGTGCTGCCGGGAGCGCCGGTGGTCCAGTAGTTCTTGTATCCCTCGCCCTGGTACAGCTTGGCCAGCTCGCCCATGGTCAGGCCGTAGCGGGAGGGCAGGGGGTAGCGGCTGATGCCGCTGGCGTTCTCCGGGGTGGTCATGGTGCCCTCCACCACGCCGCTGCTGATGGTGCTGGGCCGGTCCAGGACGATGAACTCCACATGGTGGTCCTCGCCCTTGGCCTCGTAGTACCTGTTGGCCTCCACGCAGGCGGTCATCACGTCGGCCAGGGTGTACATGTAAGTCCAGGTCTTGCTTCCGATCTCCTGCAGATCGAACAGGATCACGTCCACGGGCTCATACCACTTGCCGTTGTTGCCGGTCAGCATGGCCATGGTGGGCCGGCTGGGGCTCTTGGGGTCGGTGAACTCCGGGTCCAGAGGCGCCGGGTTCTCAAAGCCCATGTCGTTCAGGTGCTCGGCGATGGTGCCGCCGGCATAGAGGCTCCAGGCGGGCAGGCCGGTGGTGGGGTCCTGGAAGTGGGGCACCGCGGCGCCGGCCTGATAGGCGCCCCGCACGCCGTGCTCACCGCCGAACAGGCACACCAGATTGATGTCCGGATCGGCGGCCAGCTTGTCGGCCATGTGGTCCATGTTCTTGTCCACACACACCTGGTTGGTGACCAGGGCCACATTCTTTCCCTTCAGATGCTCTTTCCAGGTCTCACTCTCCAGCAGCACCTCGGCGCCGATCTTTACGCCGTCCGTACTGCTGCTCTTCGTCTCCGCGGTTGCTGAGCCGGCAGCCGCGGCGCCCGGGGCAAAGAGGCTCATGCTCAGTGCCGCCGAGAGGACCAGGCCCAGTATCCTTTCCCATTTGCGTTTCATGTTCTTTCCGCCCTTTTCTTAGAGTTTGGCTCCCGTTGCGGAGCACTCACATACTATCTCACCGGGCGGATTGTATCAATAAGTTTGGGCCTTTTCGAAATTTAGTACCGTGCATCGGAATTTTCCGGCCTTTTATATGCAAATTATCGAAACATTTCCGATAATTCGCCGCACGTTTTATTCAATTTGTACATCCCTCCATCGGGTAGGCTTATGCGCCGCCATACAGCAAGGGAGCGGATGGAATGGCCTCCATCCGCTCCCTTCTCTCTGAAAAAAACATCTCACCCCATAAGCCCGCCGATCAGGCCGGCCAGGGGAATATACCCGATGGGCAGGAAAATGGCGGGCAGCATGTTGCCCACCCGGATCTTCTCCTTGGGCAGGCCCAGCATATTCAGGCCGATGCCCACGATGATGGTGCCGCCCACGGCGTTCATCTCGGTGACCACCGCCGGGTCCATCCCCTGTCCCACCAGGGCGAAGATGAGGGTCAGGCCCCCCTGGTAGAGCAGCAGCGGGATGGCGGAAAAGGCCACGCCCACCCCCATGGCGGCGGCAAAGGTGATGGCGGTGACGCCGTCGATGACGCCTTTGGAGATGAGGATGTCGTACTTGCCCAGCATACCCGCCTGCATGGAGCCGTTGATGGCCATGGCCCCCACGCAGAAGAGGACCGAGGCGGTGACAAAGCCCTCCACAAAACGGCTGTTGTTGTCCCCCCGGATCAGCTTCCGGCGGAGCAGATCCCCCAGGCCGTCCATCCGCTGTGTCCGCCGTACCCACCATGCCCGAGATACCGATACCCAGCACGCACAGCCTCAGGGCGCAGGTGAGGATGGAGGCGAACCGGGCGCTGATCCTGTTCTTGAACACCAGGCCTAGGGCGCTGCCCAGCAGGATCAGCGCCACATTGATAATGGTAGCCAGCATGGATTTTCCCCCGTTTGCTTTTACACTTTACATCAATAGCTTTTTTATCATACGCCCTGATCTGCCGTTTGTCAAAATGTTTCTGCCCTCATGTCCCCCTTGTCCCGTGAATAAGCTATCCAGGAAGGGGGCGTGAACCTTGAAACTCAACCGCTCGTCCATGCTGTACGGCACACTGGTGCTCACCCTCACCAGCATCATTTCCCAGGTGCTGGGGTTCGTGTACCGGATCTTTCTCTCCCGCCTCATCGGCGCGGAGGTGATGGGCCTCTACCAGCTCATTATGCCGGTGTACTCTGTGATCATGTCCCTCACCGCCATCGGGCTGACGGTGGCGGTGTCCAACCTGTCGGCGGAGTACCAGGCCCTGGGCAACCCCAGGGCCGTGGTCCAGCTGCTCCGAAAGGCCCTCACCGCCTTTCTGGTGCTCTTTGCCCTGGTGGCGGGGGTGACCGTCCTGCTGTACGACCCCATCTCCGTCCACCTGCTGGGGGACGCCCGCACCCAGCTGGGCCTGCTGCTGCTGCTCCCCTGCATCCTCCTCACCGGCATCGAGAACCTCCACAAGCACTACTTCTACGGCACGGGCAACATCCGTCCCCCCGCCGCCGTGGAGCTGACCGAGCAGCTCATCCGCACCGGCGCGGTGCTGGGCCTGCTGGTGCTGCTGCTGCCCCAGTATCCGGAGCGGGTGGTGGGCATCATCGTGGCGGGCATGTGCTGTTCCGAGCTGTTCTCCTCCGTCACACTGGTGATCCTCTTCCGGCGGCACATGGGCCGCCCTTCCGCCCTGGCCGGTCCCGGCGAGGAGCCCCGCCGCCTCTCCCGCCGGATGGGCGCCATCGCCCTTCCCATCGCCGCCACCGCCCTGCTGGGCAACCTGATGGGCTCGGCCAACGCCGTGCTCATCCCCCAGCGGCTGGTCCACGCGGGCATGGACGTGTCCGCCGCCATGAGCGCCTTCGGCGTACTGTGCGGTATGACGGTGCCCATGCTCTGCCTGCCCACCGCCTTTATCGGCGCCATGGGGCTGGTGCTGGTGCCCAAGCTGTCCCAGAGCGTGGCCCTGGGCCGGATGGACGAGGTCCGCCGCCGCATCCACAAGGCCCTGCTGGCCACCTCCGTGCTGGTCATGCCCGCTCTGGCCATTCTGGTGGTGCTGGGACCCACCATCGGCGTCTATCTCTTCCGGGAGGCCACCGTGGGCCGGTACATGGTCCCCCTGTCGGTGGGGGTGCTGCTGTCCTGCTACCAGTCGGTGCTCTCCGGCGTTCTCAGCGGCATCGGCCGCCAGGCCGCAGCCGCCCGCAGCTCCCTGCTCTGCGGCGGGGTTCAGCTGGGGTGCACCTGGGTGCTCATGGGCCTGCCCGGCGTGGGGCTGGGAGGCTACGTGGCCGGATTCGTCCTCAGCTCCGCCCTGGGCGCCCTGCTCAACTACTGGGAAGTCTCCCGCCGCACAGGCTTAAAATCGCGTCTCTTCCAGTGGTGCACCGCCCCCGCCCTGTCCGCCCTGCTCATGGGGCTGGTCATCAACCTGCTCTTCCGCATCCTGCTGGACGCGGGTATGGACAGCGCCGCCGCCTGCCTGGCGTGCATCCTGTTCGGCGGGGTCCTCTACCTGGCCGCCCTCTCCGCCCAGGGCGTCCGCCCCTCCCGGCTGTTCCGGCTCAGATAACGTTTTTCTGACAAATTTCCTCGCTCTTGTCCTGCCGCCCCGGTTTGTGCTATGATATTCATCAGCACCAACACACCGCCGGGAGGCATATACCATGAACAGCACCATGCAAAAACCGTCCAACTCCACCCGCCCCAGACTGCCCAGAGAGCTGCGGCTGCCCGCCGTACTGGCCGCCGTGGTTGTGATCCTGCTGCTGGTCCGCGCCGTGCTGTCCGCCCTTGCGCCGGGCGGCCCCAGCGCCGCCGGGACGCTGCCGGATGAGGTCCCCGACGCGCCGGAGTGGGTGACCCGGGAGCTGCTGCCCATCAACCAGTACTCCCGCCCTGGGAAAAAGCTGACGGCCGTCAACGGCGTGGTGGTCCACTACACCGGCAACCCAGGCACCACTGCCGAGCAGAACCGGAGCTACTTTGCCGGTCTGGCCGAGACCGGCGAGACCTTTGCCAGCAGCAACTTTGTCGTCGGCCTGGACGGGGAGATCCTGGAGTGCGTACCCCTGGACGAGGTGGCCTACGCCTCCAGCCAGCGCAATTACGACACACTGTCCATCGAGGTCTGCCACCCGGACGACACCGGCGCATTCAACCAGGCCTCCTATGACGCCCTGGTCAAGCTGGTCCAGTGGCTGATCGACACCTACCACCTGGACCGGGACCAGATCCTCCGCCACTACGATGTGACCGGCAAGGAGTGCCCCCGGTACTATGTCCAGCATCCCGAGGCCTGGGAGGCCTTTCTGGACGATCTGACGTTTTAAGCAAAACACGGGCCTGCCGGGAGAAGTCCCGGCAGGCCCGTGTTCGATTCCGCATACGCGTTCGGCGGTCTCTACAGCGCCTCTCTTGTGACTGCGGGCAGGGCTCCCCCGGCAGTGAGCAGCCCCAGCAGGCCCTCGAACTCCACGCCCTCCAGCGGAGGCGTGGCCAGAGCCAGGGTGCGGCTCACGCACTGCTGCACAAAGGCCGCCGCGTCCGCCGCCGCCTGCCCCAGAGACGCGCCCCGCAGCAGGCCGCCCAGCAGCACCGCAGCGAAGAGATCTCCTGTCCCGGGGAAGCTGCCCTGCTCCCGATGGGTCAGGGCCAGCTCCATTCTGCCGGTGGCGTGGTCCAGGCTGGCCGCGCCCACCTGTTCCCCGCCGCCGGATACGCCGGTGAGCACCACCGACCGCCTGCCCTCCAGGGAGAGCCGCTCCAGCCAGGTGCGGACGGTCTCCCGGTCCGGAGACGCCTGGTACTCCTCCCCCAGCAGCAGGGCCGCCTCGGTCAGGTTGGGGGTGATCACGTCCGCCTGGGCGGCCAGGTCCCCCATCCGGGCACACAGATCCGGCGTGCAGGTCCGGTAGGCCCGGCCGTGGTCCCCCATCACCGGGTCCACCAGCACCAGGGTCTTCTCCCGCCGGAACCGCCAGATGGCGGTCTGGAGCAGGCCGATCTGCCGCTCCGAGCCCAGAAAGCCGCTGTATATGGCGTCGGGCGCCACCCCCAGCTCCGCCCAATGGGCCGCCACCCGGCCCATCTGCTCCGTCAGGTCCAGAAACACCGCGTGCTCCGACGCCGGAAAGGCCGTGTGGGCCGAGAGATAGGCCGTCAGCATGGGGTTGCACTGGCACCCCATGGCGGAGAGCACCGGCAGGATCACCGTCAGCGAACACCGGCCTACGCCGGACATATCATGGACTGCCGCCACCCTGGGCGCGCGCTTCATATGCCTCACATCCTCGCCGCCGGAGCCTCCGGCGTTGTTTTCATTTTCTGCGTTGGATACCATTATAGTGTGTTTTCCCCTCCGGTTCAATTGACAATTTTGCCGCGCAATGCTAAAATACCTCCAGTTCCTTTGTCTCTTTTCCTGGCAGCAGCAAATTTCAATACGCAGGTATGGCGGAATTGGCAGACGTGCAGGATTTAGATATTGTCACCTCAGTAAAATCTTTTGAAAACAGATATCTTTAACGAGGGGGTAATGTTAATGGGAGACCTAATAAAGCAGAAGGCTAAATTGCCAACACGACCTGCAAAGAGTCCCGATAAGACGGAAACCTGGGCAGGAAAACATACGGCTCGTGTTACTCAAATCTTTAATCAATCAGATGGCTCCACAGTCAAGACAACAAGAAAAATCAACAAAGATGGAACCATAACAGATAAAGTCGAACACCGTCATAAGTAACAACATTCTTTTGTTTTATGCCTGTAGTCTAAGCTGCGTGTTTGTACTGTAGCTTTTAGCCTTGCGGATTTCTATGTAGTAACGTCATTTCCTTATTTTCAATAAAGGCAAAAGGCAGACAGCCCACCCTGTCACCTGTTTTTATTGACGCGGATCAAGCATAACGCACCGCCTCGGGCGCCCCTCCCCGAGTAAAAATAGAGGGGAACTAAATACGCGGGTATGGCGGAATTGGCAGACGTGCAGGATTTAGGTTCCTGTGCCGCAAGGCGTGTGGGTTCGACCCCCACTACCCGTACCAACTCGCCGCAAGCGATGCATCGCTTGCGGCGAGTATTTTATTTTACGGTAAACCGTATTCCACATCCCCATAGGCGTACGGCACACTCCGTGTACCGTATAAGAGCTCCCTCTGCGGCTCACACCGGCCCCGACCGGCGCATAGCATGGACTGCGGCCCATCTTCCACCGGGCCGCCGGAAAGGAGGCGCGCCATGGGTACGCTCTGGCAGAAGCGGCTTGCCAGCCTTTTATGTGTAAAAAGTCTTGTGACTCTGGTGCTGACAGTGGTTTTCGCTTTCTCTGTCCTTACGGAGCGGATCTCCGGGCAGGATTTCCTGACTGTATTCTCCGTTATCATCGCCTTTTACTTCGGCACGCAGAGCGAGCGGCTCAACGGTATGCTGGGCGGCGGGCAGGACAGCTGAACCGCCCCCGCAACAGCAGAAAACGGGTCCGCCATACGGCGGACCCGTTTTCCTGTGTGTGTAAGAAAAGAGAGGGAGGAGGGAAAACTTCTGTCATCTGCTGACACTAAGAGAATACCATGTTTTCCCCGCAAAATATTGACTATTTTTTAAAGAACCTGTGAACAAATTGAAAACAAGTCCGGGCAGAAACGCTCAGAAACGATTAAGGGGCACGGAGCCGTCGTCTTCCCCCTTCTCGATGGCCTTCACCACCGCGTAGTAGCCGTAGTTGTCGTTGACCTTGATGTAAAACCGCTCCCCCACATGCCTGCCCAGCAGGGCGGCGCCTACGGGAGACTCCTTGCTGATGCGGCCGTGGAGGGCGTCCTGCCGCATGGTGGTGACCACCTGGTAGGTCTCGGTCTCGTCGTCCTCCTCCAGGTAAACCGTGACCTTGTCGTAGAGCCCCACCGTATCCGGCGCGGCCTGGTCGGAGATGACCACCGCGGTGCGGATCATGTTCTCCAGGAACCGGATGCGGCTCTCGTTCCGGTTTTTCTCCTGCTTGGCCGCCTTATACTCAAAATTCTCGCTGAGATCGCCAAACCCCCTGGCCTCCTTTACCGCCTCCAGCAGCTTGGGCCGCAGGGTGATCCGCCGGTAATCCAGCTCCTCCCGCATCATCTGGAGATCCTTCCGGGTCAGTTCGTTGTGCATTTCGCCGCTTCCTTTTCATGGTTTTTCTCCGTCCGGCGTCGGGCCGTGGCCGGCTGCGCGCGCCGCTTCCGTGCCCCCGATTATAGCACATTCCGCTCCCGCGGTCAAAGACCGGCATCCACTTTCCCGTTGACAAGTTTCAACCCGTTCTTATAAAATATAGGTTATGTAAATTTCTATCTGACGGACGATATCCTTTTCTCCGCCGCCTCAGGAGGACTCCCATGGCAACCATCAAGGAAATCGCACGACTGGCGGGCGTCTCCCGCGGCACTGTGGACCGCGTGCTCAACAACCGCCCCGGCGTCAAGCCGGAGACCGCTCAGGCCGTCCGGAACATTATGGAGGAACTGAACTACCGCCCCAATCTGGCGGGAAAGATCCTGGCCGCCGGCAAGCAGCGTCTCAGGCTGGGCTTTCTCATTCCGGACGGGCCGGAGTTTATTTTTTATCAGGACATCCTCCGCTCAGCCCGGAAAAAGGCGGCGGAACTGGAGGATCTGGGAATCGAGGTGCTTTTCTACCTCATCTCCTCTCTGGCCCCCCAGGCCCTGGCCCCGGTCCTGGAGCAGATCCAGGCCGACGAGCTGTCCGGCCTGGCCCTGAACCCCTCCGGCAATCCCCAGCTCCTGGCCCTGGCCCGCTCCTTTGCCGACCGCCATGCCCCCGTGGTGTTCTACAATATGGACGAGCCGGGAGAGCCGCGGCTGTGCTATGTGGGCTGCGACTACCGGAAGGCGGGACATGTGGCCGCCGGGCTGTGCGCCATGGCCATTGGCGGCGTGGGAACCGTGGCCATGATCACTATTTTCACCGCAACAGTCCCCAGCTTCGCGGAGCGGGCCGACGGCTTCATCAGCGAACTGCGGCAGAACTACCCCGGCATCCATCTGCTCAACGGCGGCGCCCCCACCGTCTTTTTCCACAACGATTACTCCGCCGTCCACCAGCTCTTCCGGGACCATCCGGAACTCAGCGCGGTTTACATCGTCAATCCGGGTGACTTCTCCGTCTGCCGCGAGGCCAAGCGGGCAGCCGGCGACCGCCCCCTGCGCATCATCACCAACGACCTGGTTCCCGCCCAGCGGGAGATGCTGCGGGAGGGCGTCATCACCGCAACCCTGGGCCAGCAGCCCGAGCTCCAGGGCTCCCTTCCCCTCCAGCTGCTCTATGAGGCCCTGGTCTACGGCACGGCCCCCTCCTCCAGCTGCCTCTATACCCAGCTGAATATTTACCTGCCCCAGAATGTGTGACCTCTCCCGGCCTGACCTTTTTTCCGCGCTTTTTCCTCGCAGCACCGTCTGCGCCTCTCCCCATCCGGCGGCGGCGTTCTTTATATTTTTCCTGAAATTTACTTGGTATTTTTGTGTAAAAGAGATAATCTTGTTTCAGCTATTCCGCCGATATTGACAGCAGCCCAGAATGTTATTATCATATATCCGCAATGTGCCCGGGCACGTTTTTTTAGTCTATTGTAATGTGCTCGAGCACGAACAAAGGACTGTGAGGAGAGGAACGGAATGGAAAATGCACGGCAGAAAAAGCCCATGAGCAACAAATCCTTTGTCCGCATCTGGACCATTGTGCTCGCTGTTGTCCTGGTACTGGCCCTGGCGCTGAATATCGCCCTGGGTATTTTCAGCAGCTATGTGGACAACTATCTGGGCGGCGGGACCTTTACCATCGTCAACGCCGAGGGCACTGAGAGCTGGGACACCCAGTACGCCAAGTCTGACTATGCCTCCGCTGACGAGACCAACGCCGCCGCTGCGGATATGGTGGTGGAGCTGGAGCAGGAGGGTATCGTGCTCATGAAGAACAACGGCGCCCTGCCTCTGGATCTGTCCAGCGAGAGCAAGGTGACCCTGCTGGGCCGGGACGCCGCCGACCCGGTGTACGGCGGCTCGGGCTCCGGTTCGGTGGACGCCTCCACTGCCGTGGACGCCAAGTCCGGTCTGGAGAACGCCGGCTTTGAGGTCAACGGCACGGTCTACGACCTGCTGTCCGCCTACGCCTCCGACAGCAGCCACCCCAAGGCCAACATCGTGATGGACAAGCCCGACGAGTCCTCCTACTACATCGGCGAGATGCCGGTGGAGAACTACACCGACGAGGCCGTGGCCAGCTTTGCCTCGTACAACGGCGCCGCCATCGTGATGATCGGCCGGGGCGGCGGCGAGGGCGGCGACCTGGCCCGGGACATGGAGGGCTGGGACGACAACTATGTGAAGGGCCAGCACCAGCTGGAGCTCAACCAGGACGAGAAGGACGTCATTGAGCTGGCCAAGGCCAACTTTGACAAGGTCATCGTCCTCATCAACGCCTCCACCACCATGGAGCTGGGCATTCTGGAGGACGACCCCGACGTGGACGCCATCGTGTGGATCGGCTCCCCCGGTCAGACCGGCTTTACCGCTGTGGGCCAGGTGCTCTCCGGCGAGGTGAACCCCTCCGGCAAGACCGCCGACCTGTGGGCTGCCGACTTCACCAAGGACCCCACCTTTGTCAACTTCGGTTCCTATCAGTACGAGAACGTCACCACCGACACCTCCACCTGCAACGGCTACTTCGTGCAGTATGAGGAGGGCATCTACGTGGGCTACCGGTACTACGAGACCGCCGCCGTGGAGGGCTTCATCGACTACGACCAGGCCGTTGTCTACCCCTTCGGCTACGGCCTGAGCTACACCACCTTTGACTGGGCCGTCACCAACCAGGAGCTGGGCGGCGTGGACGGCAACATCACCGTGGACGTGACCGTCACCAACACCGGCTCTGTGGCGGGCAAGGACGTGGTGGAGCTCTACTACTCCGCCCCCTACTATGCCGACCGGGGCATTGAGAAGTCCAGCGTGGTGCTGGGCGACTTCGCCAAGACCGGCCTGCTCCAGCCCGGCGAGAGCGAGACCGTCACCCTGACCCTGGCCGTGGAGGACATGGCCTCCTACGACTACAAGACCGAGAAGGCCTATGTGCTGGATGAGGGCGAGTACACCATCACCCTCCAGTCCGACTCCCACACCGTCAAGGAGGGCTGCGAGCCCATCTCCTACACCCTGTCCTCCCGCACCGTGTTCAGCGGCGACAACCACCGCTCCTCCGACCTGGCCGCCGTCACCAACCAGTTTGACGATGTGTCCGCCATGTTCACCGACACCCCCACCGAGGGCTACGCCCTGAACATGAGCCGCTCCGACTTCGCCGGCACCTTCCCCACCGCGCCCGTGGGCGCCGACCTGGTGGCCAGCGACGAGATCGTGGCCGGGTACAACGCCTATGATCCCTCTCAGCACCTGGATGACAGCCTGACCATGCCCACCACCGGCGCGGACAACGGAGTTTCCCTCATCGACCTGCGGGGTAAGGACTATGACGACCCCCTGTGGCAGGACCTGCTGGACCAGCTGACCGTCCAGGACATGCTGACCGTCATCCTCACCGGCGCTTACCACACCGAGATGGTCCAGTCGGTCTCCAAGCCCAACGCCGTGGACCTGGACGGCCCCGCCGGCATCAGCCAGTTCATGGGCGGCCTCCACGGCACCGCCTACACCTCTGAGGTGGTCATCGCCTCCAGCTGGAACAAGGGTCTGGCCTACCGCATGGGCGTCATGGTGGGCAACGAGGCCCTGTCCATGAACGTCAACGGCTGGTACGCCCCCGCCATGAACATGCACCGCTCCCCCTTCGCGGGCCGCAATTTTGAGTACTATTCCGAGGACCCCGTCCTCTCCGGCGCCATGGGTACCGCCGTGGTCTCCGGCGCCCAGAGCAAGGGCGTGTACTGCTTCATCAAGCACTTCGCCCTCAACGACCAGGAGAGCCACCGCACCGACGCCGGCGGCGCCCAGGGCGTGGCCAGCTGGGCCAACGAGCAGGCCATCCGTGAGATCTACCTCAAGCCCTTTGAGATGACCGTCAAGGACGGCGGCGCTGAGATGACCTACATCTCCGACGAGAACGGCACCCTGTCCACCAAGTGGCTGGCCCCCCTGGCGGTGATGAGCTCCTTCAACCGCATCGGCACCACCTGGGCCGGCGGCTCCAAGGCCCTCATGACCAATGTGCTCCGGAACGAGTGGGGCTTTGTGGGCTACGCCATCACCGACTTCAACCTGTACAATTACATGTACCCCGACATGGGCGTGGCCGCCGGCACTGACCTGATGCTCACCTTCACCCCCATGAAGAGCATAGCGGACACCACCTCCGCCACCTCCGTCACCAACATGCGCAACGCCATGCACAACATCCTCTACACTGTGGCCAACTCCAACGCCATGAACGGTATCGCCCCCGGCGCCGAGATGGTGTACCACATGGCCACCTGGCGTGTGGTGCAGATCGCCGTGGACGTAGTGCTGGGCGTGCTCTACGTGGCCGCCATCGCCTGGGTGGTGGTCCGTGTGAAAAAGCACAAGAATGACCCTGTGGACGCGGCCGACACCGCCCCCAAGGCCTGATCTTCCATCCTTCCAAGACAACGAAAAAACCGGCACACACGTGAAGTGTGTGCCGGTTTTTTATCGTCCGCTCAGTGCTCGTGGCCGCAGCCGCCGCAGCACCCGCCGCAGGCAAAGCCCTCCACAGTCTCAGGGTCCACGCCCTGCTTCTTGTAGTAGTCCGCCAGGGCGGCCTTGATGGCCTCCTCGGCCAGCACGGAACAGTGGAGCTTGTGTCCGGGCAGGCCGTCCAGAGCCTCGGCCACCGCCGCGTTGGTCAGCTGCATGGCCTCGGCCACCGGCTTGCCCTTGATCATCTCGGTGGCCATGGAGGAGGACGCAATGGCCGAACCGCAGCCAAAGGTCTTGAACTTCACGTCGGTGATCACGTCGTTGTCAATCTTCAGGTACATCTTCATGATGTCGCCGCACTTGGGGTTGCCCACCTGGCCCACGCCGTCGGCGTCGGGGATCTCGCCCACGTTGCGGGGGTGCTCAAAATGGTCCATGACCTTCTCGGAATACAGCATATCTTGTCTCTCCTTTTCTCACTCGTCCAGGTCCCAGGTGGGCCGGCCGGTCTCCTTGTCCCACACGGGGGACATGTCGCGCAGGTAGGTCACCGCCTTGGGCACCTCCCGCAGGATGGTATCAACGTCTTCTTCGGTGGTCTCCCGGCCCAGGCTCAGGCGGAGGGAGCCGTGGGCGATGGCGTGGGGCAGGCCGATGGCCAGCAGCACGTGGGAGGGGTCCAGGGATGCGGAGGAACAGGCGGAGCCAGAGGAGGCACAGATACCGGCCCGGTCCAGCTGGAGGAGGAGCGCCTCTCCCTCCACGCCCTCAAACACCAGGGACGCGGTGCCGGGCAGCCGGTGGTCCCGGGCGCCGGTGACACGGCTGTAGGGCAGGGCGGACAGGCCGTCCAGCAGCTTGTCCCGCAGGGCGGACAGACGGCGGCTCTCCTCCTCCAGGCCGTCCACCGCCTCCCGGAGGGCGGCGGCCAGGCCCACGGCGGCAGCCACGTTCTCCGTGCCCGACCGGCGGCCCTTCTCCTGCCCGCCGCCGTGGATGAGGGGCGGCAGCCGGAGGGGCTTGCGCATGTAGAGCACGCCGATGCCCCGGGGGCCGTAGATCTTGTGGCCGGAGAGGGACAGCAGGTCCACCTTCCAGTCCTCCACGTTGACCGGGATATGGCCCACGGCCTGGACCGCGTCGGTGTGGAAGAGCACCCCCGCCTCCCGGGCGATGGCGCCGATCTCGGCGATGGGCTCCACGGTGCCGATCTCGTTGTTGGCCGCCATCACGGAGATCAGGATGGTGTCCGGCCGGATGGCCGCCTTCACGGCGGCAGGGTCCACCCGGCCCTGGCTGTCAACCGGGAGATAGGTCACCTCATAACCCTGCTTCTCCAGCCACTGGGCGGTGTGGAGCACGGCGTGGTGCTCGATGGCGGTGGTGATGATGTGCTTTCCCTTCTTCTGCCGCAGCTCCGCCACGCCCTTCAGGGCCCAGTTGTCCGCCTCGGTGCCGCCGGAGGTGAAGTAGATCTCCTCGGGCTTGGCCCCCAGACAGGCGGCGATCTCCGCCCGGGCCCGCTCCAGGTCGCTCTTGGCCTCCTGGGCGAAGCGGTAGAGGCTGGAGGGGTTGCCGTACTGCTGCTGGAAATAGGGTGTCATGGCCTTCAGAGCCGTATCGGAAAGGGCCGTGGTGGCCGCGTGGTCGGCATAGATCAATCTGGTCATGGATATACTCCTCTCAAAGGCTGATTTCTCAATCCTTATAATTCCTATCTGTTTACTATGATTATAAGAACACCGCGCCAAAAAGTCAAGCCCTTTCGAAAATTTTCTCACCCGCGCCCGTTTATTTCAGCCGCCGCCATTTCTTAACCAAACTTTAATTGACTTGCTCCGCGCCCCAATGGTATATTGAGCTTACCCTTGCAAATCCTTCCGACTGGAGCGGACAGAATGGATAAGAAATTACTGAAAAGCATTCTCCTGATCATCACATACGCGGTCCTCCTGGTACTCTTTATCATCCAGTTCAACGAGGTACGCAACCTGTTCTGGACTGTGCTGGGCCTGTTCCAGCCCCTGTTCATCGGCTTTGCCATCGCCTTTGTGCTCAACCGGCCCTGTCAGCTCTTCTCCCGGCTCTACGACCGGGGACTGGGCAGGACAAAGGCCAAAAACCTCTCCAGGCCTTTGGCCGTGCTCACCTCCTACCTTCTCCTGTTCGTGCTCATCATCGCCTTTTTCTCCCTGGTGCTCCCCAAGCTGGTGGACAGCATCCAGCTCTTCCTGAGCAGCATCAACGGCTACATGCTCAACGTGCAGAAGTGGCTCAATGAACAGGAGTGGCTCTCTCCCCTCTTCTCCTCCCTCCATCTGGAGAATCTGAATCTCTCCACCTTCAGCGACCTGATCAAGGGGGCCCTCAACGGCGTGGTGGACACCCTGACCACCGCCGTGCCCCAGCTGCTGACCATCACCAGCAACATCATCTCCATCGTGGTCACCGGCTTCCTGTCCATCATCTTCTCGGTATACATGCTCTCGGGTAAGGCCACCCTGCTCTCCCAGTGCCGCCGGGTGCTCAAGGCCTACGCGCCGCCCAAGGTGGAGGCCTGGGTCACCGACGTGGTCCACCTGACCGCCAATACCTTCACCGCCTTTGTCAGCGGACAGCTCATTGAGGCCTGCATTCTGGGCGGCCTCACCGCCCTGGGCATGCTCTTCATCCAGGCCGACTACGCCCCCCTGATCGGTGTCATTGTGGGCGCCACCGCCCTCATCCCCATGGTGGGCGCGTTTTTGGGCGGGGCGGTGGCCGCCGTGCTGCTCATCATGGTCTCTCCGCTGAAAACCCTGATCTTCCTGATCTTCCTTCTGTGCCTTCAGCAGTTCGAGGGCAATGTCATCTACCCCCGGGTGGTGGGCAGCAACGTGGGTCTGCCCGCCATCTGGGTACTGGCCGCCGTCACGGTGGGCGGCGGACTGTTCCAGTTCGTGGGTATTCTGGTCAGCGTGCCGGTGGCCTCGGTGCTCTACACCCTGCTCCGTCGGGATGTTCACCGCCGGCTGGGAGAATCCAAGGTCTGATAAAAAAGAATCCGCACACGCTGTGCGTGTGCGGATTCTTTTTTATTTTTGCTTCGATGTTGTATTCCCAGTTATAAAACTTGAATTTAAAGTACCATTATCTGCGGTATGTTCCAGCATTGGTACGCACTCCGGATTTCGGACCGGTGTGCCCCAATGTCATATTTTTTGACCGTCTGTGACGTATATCCAAAAGATAGAAAATCAATTTTCCTCATTTTCATGTTTGCGGAATCGTGATAAAATTAAGATCAAATAGCTGGAACAGGAGAGGACGATATGATTGATAAAACTGATTGGAGGTTGACTCGGCAAGGAGATTATTTGTCCGGGAAAACTTTATACCATAGAAAATGGAAAGCACGTTCCAGCAAATGGGATCATGAGCATTGTGTTTTTTGTTGGGAGAAATTTTCTGCTATTGATGGAACGCTGCATGAGGGTTATGCAACACAGGACGGCTATTATTGGATTTGTCCCAATTGCTTTCATGACTTCAAGGCTATGTTTGGATGGACTGTAATAGAAGACACAGAATGAGTTTGCCTGAAAAATAGAGTTTTGGGGCGTTTTGTGTGTCTTTCCCAGTATTAAGAAAGCACACAAGGCCGCCTAAGCTTACAAAGGAGAGGAAATATGACAAAGAAATTTTCAAAACTCCTCTGCAGAGCTATCATCGCATCTGTTTCATTTGCGATGCTCCTGTCAACTGTTCCATGGGCCTGTGCCAGCGCTCTGTCTGAAAACAGCATCAATCAGTCAGCGGGAACAGCAACTGGCTATATTTATTTAGAAGGGAAAGCAATTTCAAATACCCCTCATATCCTCACTCAGGGTAGCGATATAGAAACGCTCATACCCATCGGTATTTTATTGAATGAAAAGCATTGGCTGTGAATTTGAATCCTTCTCTCCTCAAACGGAGAACACATTCTGTTTCAAAGGCAATGAGTATGTTCTGACACTAGCGCCTTTAGGGATAGATCAGCGTAAAGTCCCTTATGAAGTATCTCAGATGCCGTTGGACAATGGCAAATACTACGCCTCTATTTTCCTGAGCCGACCTTACTACAATGGCGTTGGCTTATATTCGCTCTCGCTGGAGGAAATTCTGCTCTCCGATGATTGTTCTCTGTTACCAGGGCAAAATGATCCGTTTGCGGAATATGCTTATCCGCATTTTACCTATGCATATGTAATTGAAAATATAATATATTTCAATAGTGATGCAGTCGAACTATTACTGAAATGCTTTGGTTATCAATCAGAGTGGTCTGCAGAGGATAGTAGGCTTTATGTTGGGAAAATCCAAATGGAGGCTCTTGACGCTGACGCATGGGCTGCCATAGAAGTTGAGATGGCCCTCCAGGAAGGACTTCTGTATAGTCAAGATATTTCATATCAAGGCGATATTACAAAACTATTTTTTCTTGAATTGTTGGATAACGCCTATCAACGGATCCAGAATGAAAATTTGCCTCAATCCTTATTGATAGAACTCATTAATATGTTCAAATTTCAGGATTCCAGTTATCTTTCACGTGGAGAAGCCTTTCTTATCATAGACCATCTAATACAGTATCAGTATCCTGAACTACTTGTAGAGGATGCAGAGATGCACAGTGTCTTTTATCCAGACGAGTTTTCATCAATTGAGGAGCATGACGCAGCTGAGCAGCTTCATATGCTCGGAATATTAAAGGGAGTTGGTACGGTTTATTCAGAAACGGTTTGTGCGAAACCTGAAAAATTACTGACTTGTCAAGAAGCTATTTGTTTTATATACAGACTGTTATCTTGGCAACGACGAGACTATTCCCTGAGCAAGATGCCGAACTTTTTCTATACCTCCTGAACAGATAACCCTGCATCTGTCTTGGCTCACCCCACTCTGGGAACACAACAGAGCGCCGGAGGCTCTCTATAAAATACTTGGCCGCTGCAATCTGGCAGCGGCCTCTTTCTTCGCGCTTCTTCCCCACACACTCCGCTTTGCCGGACTTGCGGGGGTAGTGTCAAAAATTTTTCGCACTTTGGTTTACATACTCTGGCGTGAATGAAATCAGCCAGCAATGGAGGTGTCCTCAAGAGCCGCCTCCAGGTGCTTCATGTTCATGTACT